>JBGMRJ010000177.1:0-1537 GCA_048061315.1 Gammaproteobacteria bacterium | reverse complement strand
GCCATTTATAACCATTTTCATCACCGCAGCAGTTTTTGCTAGCTCACGATCATTTGTTAAGTCGCCATTTAGGTCTCCACGTGGAAAAATCGCATCAATATCAGGATCAGCATTACTCGAGTCTAATGCAGTAGGGTTACCAAAAGTTTCAACCATATCCGCGCTTTTCACATAAGCACAATTTACTTTATCTTTAATCGCGGTATCGTCTGTTAAACCTGTTTGTATATTTGAGTTATAGATTTTTTTAGAGCTATTACGTTGGATAGATTCCATAACACGGGTTGCATTATTCAAACCCATTTTTGCTGAAAGCTCTCCTGTATCCACTAAACCTTTTGTATCACTAGGACGATCAATCTTAGTAGGAAGTACATTTGTATCGATCATTGTAGCAGGTGACGCCGAATTACCACCTGAAACTGAATTACGTGAGCCGATGAGTGTTAGTAATGCGCCACGTGCTCCCGCCTTATTAATACCGAACATCGGGTTATGTGGATTATTGCCAGTATCATTATCGGAACGTGCAGGAATGACGGCACCATTCACATTATTAGTATTGGTAAAACGCATTTTAATGCCAGCTAACATCGAGCTTTCCGCATGAAAAGGGATACCGAGGTCGAGGTTAACAAAAGGATCAGCAGCTAAAAAAGTAGTCGGCAATCGATCGCCTGGTATGCCTAACTTACTATACCCAGCAGAAGTTAATGCATCTTGAATTCCACCTTGACCACCAACTAATACATTGGAACCAGCAAAGTTAGCTCCACCAGCAAGATCAAAACAAATAAAAGGAATTTTATCGGCACCTGGAACAATATTACATATTCCTTTCAAATCAACCATGTCTTGAGATAATGCTGCTTTCGCATCTCCCATGCCAAGCATACCTAACAGCGATGGCCCAACAACAGCTCCTGCACCAGCTACAAAACCCTGACCAATAAATTCTCGTCGTGTAACTGGACGCGGATGATCTGCATGCAACAGCGGCTCATCAGGATGAAGGGTACGATTTTTATTCTTTGCCATAATAAAACTTCCTTACACTCTATTCGTTATTAACATTACTGGACTAACATACCAGTACTGCCCAATACTGAGGTACACATCGCTTTTACAATTTCTTTAGTTCCAGAACCCGAAGCCGTACAATCTAGTTCGGATGTAGAACAACTTTCTGTTATCAACCGGTCAACCAAATTTCCTGGATATGCACCCGCAGCTCCTGCGTTAATCAGCTCATCAGTAATTTCAGTCCGCGTTGGTGCGTTAATAAGCCCAGCACCTAAAGTTGCCTGAGGAATTCCGATCATTCTGTCATACAATGCATTCGCAAGTGCGGTCTTATCCGTAACATTAAATGCGGCAGCCGTTGTTGCTGCTTGCGAAAAGTTAAACGTATCAAACATACACGCTCTTGCAGAAATTATTGTGCCCGTTCTTTCACATAAACCAGTAATGTTTGTGTCTTCAACTAACCGATCACAGTATTCAAAAGCCAACTGGGAGATAGCAATAATGTTTGCCG
>JBGMRJ010000176.1:0-1559 GCA_048061315.1 Gammaproteobacteria bacterium | reverse complement strand
GATTTCCCCGTGTTTCACGTGGAACATCTTAATATTCGGTTGGTTCTTTACATCGAGTAAATTAGGATCGGTTAAGGTTATAAAACATTGAGCCTGGGTATTGTTCAGTAGTTGCATAAATAATTGGCGATGCTCTGTATCTAATTCAGCTGCCAAATCATCCACCAGAATAATACAGTGTTGTTGTTTTTCCCGGAGTAGTAATGCTTGAGATAGTAACAGGATTGTCACAAGCATTTTTTGTTGTCCTCGTGAGAAACAATGCTGAGCGGCTATACCATTGTGAGTAAATCGTATATCAGCTCGATGTGGTCCTGCTCGAGTATAATGCCGATCTTTATCCGTCTGAAACGAATCGTGTAAAGCTGACTCAAAATTATTATCCTTAGACCAGCCAGGATAGTATTCAATCAACGGTACAAAGCCGAGCAGGGTATTGGCGGTTATTTGATAATACTGATTTAACTGAGATAAGTAGCTTTCACGCATTTGGGTAATTTGTTCAGAATGGCGGATTAAATCCTTATCCCAGACCTGAATTAAATCATCTGATTGTTCTTGTCGTAATGCGGCATTACGTTGGCGTAAAATTTTATGATAATCCTGCCAAACGGACAGAAATTGGTGTTCCACGTGAAACACACCCATATCAAGAAATTGGCGTCTAAATTTAGGGCCTTCTGATACCAAACGATGTAGTTCTGGGTGCAAACTGACAACCGGGAGTAATTTTGTTAATTCTGAAGCTTGTTTAAGGGTTTCACCTTTAATGCGTACAGTTGTGGTAGTTTTAGTTTTCTCGATTCCCATCGGGATAGTAATATCACCATTATGTAATTGACCGAAGACAGTTAAGCCATTTTGTTCATATTGAATGATTTGTTTTATGTGATTCGTTCGAAAAGAACGGGCTGTGCCTAATATTGAAATGGATTCGAGTAAACTTGTTTTGCCGCTGGCGTTTGCACCATAAAAGACATTTATTCCAGAGCAAGGCTCAATATCGACAGCAGATAAATTACGGACATTGTGGACACGTAATTGTTTTAAACTCATCGATTACCATTACTCAATAGGCTTATTTTGAATTAAAGACGCATTGGCATAATGACGTATTTGCAATTGGAATCAGAACTGGTTTGTAATAAGCAACTGCTGTTAGAATCCAGCAAATTCATATTAACGTTATCATTTTCAATTGCATTTAAAGCATCCAGAAAATAACTCACATTAAAACCAATATCGAGAGCCTCACCACCATAAACAATTTCCATTTCTTCTTCTGCTTCATCTTGTTCTGGATTATGAACAGTGGCTTTCAATAAATTGTCTGCCAGGGTTAAACGCATGCCTCGGTATTTTTCATTGGATAACACTGAAGCGCGTTGCAGGGCAGAGTGAAGTTCTATTCGATCAAACGTAATTGAGATATCAAGATTCTTCGGTATTACTTTTTCATAGTCCGGGAATTTACCGTCAATCAGCTTTGAAGTGAAGATAGAATTTGGCAGTGTTGCTTTGATATGATTTTTACTGACTTGCAGTTCTATTTCAACATC
>JBGMRJ010000175.1:0-1570 GCA_048061315.1 Gammaproteobacteria bacterium | reverse complement strand
TTTGTTCCTGAGCTGCGTAACCTGTTCCGGTGATATTGATATTATAGGTTTCACCGTGCATCGTAACATTAAATTCTGTAGCTGCCATGCACACATTATTTGGATCCGATTCTATTACCGGTTCTAATTTTTCCGGCTCGAGTGTACCATTTCTTCGATCTTCTAAAAATTGGCGCCCAATATCAGGGAACATTGCATAAATTAAAACATCGTCTTCATTTTCACACAGCTCGTCGCACTGTTTTCTTAATTCATCCAATTCTGGTTTTAAAAGATCGGCTGGACGACATTCAATTACTTCTTCATTACCAATAGCCATGTGACGAACCTGGGGGCTTATTTCACCGAGTGCTTTGCCGTATTGCCCTTTTAAATAAATTTTAACCTCATTGGTAATTGTTTTATAACGTTCACCCGTTAACACATTTAATACCGCCTGGGTGCCCACTATTTGCGATGTTGGTGTCACTAATGGCGGATAACCTAATTCTTTACGAACTTTCGGTATTTCATCCAACACCTCATTCATTCGCGCAAGTTCACCTTGTTCTTTTAACTGATTCGATAAATTAGACATCATGCCACCGGGAACTTGATTAACCTGAACCCGTGTATCCAAACCAGTATATTCACTTTCAAACTGATGGTATTTTTTCCTCACTTCATAAAAATAAAAACCAATTTCTTGCAGCGCTTCTAAATCGAGATTACTGTCATAAGGTGTATCGCGAAGTGCCGCTACCATACTTTCGGTTGGAGGGTGGCTACTGCCACTTGCAAAGGCAGAAATAGCCGTATCGATACCTTCAGCACCACACTCAATCGCCTTGAGTTGGCACATACTGGCCAGACCTGCCGTAGCATGAGAGTGTATGTGAACTGGAATATTTAATTTATCAACTAATGCAGTTACCAAAGCTTCGGTAACAAAGGGGGTTAATAATCCCGCCATATCTTTAACAACAATACTGTCACACCCCAGACTCTGTAATTCTACCGCCATCGTGACAAATTGCGCCGTTGTGTGAACCGGGCTTGTGGTGTAACTAATTGCGCCTTGTGCATGCTTGTTTTCATTTTTAACAGCTTCAATCGATACTTGTAAATTACGTACATCATTCAACGCATCAAAAATTCGAAACACATCAATGCCATTAACAGCAGAACGGTGAACAAAAGCACGAACAACATCATCAGAATAATGACGATACCCAAGCAGATTCTGTCCGCGTAACAGCATTTGCAGTGGTGTAGTGGGTAATGCTGTTTTTAAGGAGCGTAATCTCTCCCAGGGATCTTCTTTTAAAAATCGAATGCAAGCATCAAACGTTGCACCACCCCAAACCTCCAACGACCAATAATTAATTTTATCCAGTCGATCACATATGGGTAGCATGTCTTCAATGCGCATCCGGGTAGCAATTAATGATTGATGTGCATCTCTTAAAATAGTGTCAGTTATTTTAATAGCTGGCATTTATTACTCCAATTAAATATTTCATATAATCCATGTGTATAAGTATAAATTACAACCCCATACTTGCCGCGACAGCTGCAGCAACTGCCGCAG
>JBGMRJ010000174.1:0-1869 GCA_048061315.1 Gammaproteobacteria bacterium | reverse complement strand
GAAATATCTGGAATGCGAAATATTCTAGCACATCAATATTTAGGTGTGAGTATCGAAGCAACATGGGCAGTTGTAGAAAAAGATTTACAACCACTTAAGATAGCAATTATTAAGATTGCAGTTACATTCGGCACTAAATTATGACCGCTTTTGAATTCCGAGTTAGTTAAAGGTTAAAGAGGTTAAAGGCTCAGTGTTGAAAAGCGAGTTGATATTGTGAATTACTTAAATGGTGCAAAACAGACTGACAAAATTAAAAAAATTGTTATGAATAAAAAAGAAGCATTAAAAATACTGAATAGACTTAAACCAATACTGGTTGAACGTTATGGTGTAACTCGATTGGCGCTATTTGGCTCCACCGGTTTAAATTATGATGCCACAGGAATCAGAACAGCCCGCTAAAATCATTTAATCTAGTTGAAAATACCCCCTTGTTATACTACACTAGCATTCAACGAAATATAGAAACGGACCCCCAGATTGAATCGTAACCAATTGAAACAACTGGAATATTGGCTTAATAAGCCAAATCGTAAACCCCTTATTATTCGGGGTGCTCGCCAGGTAGGGAAATCGACTTTAGTGCGGTTATTTGCGGAACATCAGCAGTGTTTATTAGCTGAAATCAATCTGGAACGCTACCCGGATTTGGCGGCTACATTTGAGCAGAAAGACGTTAATCACATCATCAATACATTAGAAGCGATTCCTGGTGTGAATGAGATCAAACCTGAATCATTGTTGTTTTTAGATGAGATTCAATCCATTCCAGAGGTGCTACCGATTCTTCGGTATTTTTTTGAGGACATGCCGCAATTGCCTGTTATAACCGCGGGTTCATTGCTTGAGTTTGTATTATCAGAACACCAGTTTTCAATGCCGGTTGGCCGGGTTGAATATTTGCACATGGGGCCAATGACATTTACGGAATTTTTAGATGCTATTGAGGAAACGAAACTATGCTCAATTATTCGCAATTATACCATAGGTGAAAGTATAGACCCCATTATTCACCAGCGGTTGATGACCTTACTACGAACGTATTTTTATGTTGGCGGGATGCCGGAAGCGGTGAATGTTTATGCGGATACTAAACGTATTAAAGATGTAAATGAAGTGCATAACGCCATTATCGAAACCTACCGTGATGACTTTCCTAAATATATCGGCTCCAGAAATCAGGGACGAATTCAACGGATTTTTAATTTTGCAGCTCGCAATGTTGGTAAAAAAGTAAAATACAGTCATTTTTCCAGAGATCATCAATCTGCGGTTATCAAAACCGATATCGAACTATTATGCTTGGCAAGAGTCATTTCCAAAGTAGTACACAGTCATTGCAGTGGTTTACCATTGCAAGCAGACAGCAATGAAAAAATTTATAAACTTATCTTTCTGGATATTGGGCTAATGAATGCAATAAGTGGTTTAGGATGGCAGAATATTACTCAACTGCAGGATGGTGCATTAATCAATGAAGGTATTATGGCAGAGCAATTTATCGGGCAACATCTTCAAGCACTGCTTGCGGAGTCACCTAATCGTGAATTGAACTATTGGCTTAGAGAAGGTCGTTCATCCAATGCCGAAGTTGATTATGTCGTTGCCTTAAATGGTCGCGTTATTCCAATTGAAGTAAAATCAGGTGCAACTGGCAGCTTGAAGTCACTGCATCAATTTGTTGGTGAGAAATTAGTCCCCAGCGCGGTAAGATTTGATGCCAGCCCACCATCAACACAAACAGTGCACACTAAAATTGAAAAGGCAAAAAAATCAATTGAAGTTAATTACCAATTGCTTTCGTTACCATTGTATCTGGTTGAACGGTTGGCGCATTTAATGTAATTATTCTGCTCCAGGATTCTA
>JBGMRJ010000173.1:0-1917 GCA_048061315.1 Gammaproteobacteria bacterium | reverse complement strand
TGATGAGTCTTCATGAGTGCATAAATCATCAGTGCAATAATAGTTACCGTTAATGTAAGCAAGCAAATAAGCATGGCCATCAAAAATGGCACGAAATAAACCACTCGGTTCGATGTCAGTGGTGTTAGCGATGTGTATTTGCTTATTGTTTTTATTCACTACTTTTCGCCTACTAGATGTAATTTGTGTATTTAAGCGAATTTTATCATGAATTTTGATCAAGAGTGATTTAAACTCATTTTGTTATAACCGTCGAACAGGATAAAGGCAATGTCTCAAGAATTAATAGATCTGCAGATGAAAATGATGCACCAGCAGGAAGAGCTGGAAAGCATGAGTAATACTGTTATTCGGCAAGGTAAGGAAATTGATAAATTGAACATGAAATTAGAAGAGTTTAAAGCCCGGCTGGATGATATTGCCGCCGGGGGTTCAATTACTCCGGTAGATGAAAAACCACCACATTACTAAATTTGCAAATTCCTCATTTTTCTATTTTTGGCTATTTCTGCAGGTTTTTCAAACAGATATCAAATTTTTAGCAGTTATTTACTGGCTTTGTTCTAAACTTTAACTAAGAGTAATCCGATATAGATAGTATGGTTAAAAAGAATAATAAGACTAAAGTAAGAAAAATTGGCATTGTCATGATGGGTGGGGGAGCACGAGCTGCATATCAAGTGGGTGTATTACGTGCTATCTCCGATATGCGACCTAAAAATAGCCCCACACCATTTCAGATTATTTCCGGTACTTCGGCTGGTGCCATCAATGCCGTGTCCTTAGCCTGTGAAGCAGGAAACTTTCATCTTGCTGTAGTACGCATTAATCACGTATGGCGTAATTTTGAAATACATCAGGTATTTCGGGGTGACCTGCGCGGTATTTTTTCAACATTAATGAAATGGCTGCGGATTAGACTTTTTTCGAGTCCAGATAAAATTAATCCGCTGTATTTGTTGGATCGCAAACCACTATGCAAACTACTAAATAAGTATCTGGTTTTTAATGATATTCAAAAAGGCATTGATAATAATCACATTCATGCGATTAGTGTCACCGCCTCAGGTTACTCGTCCGGTCAGTCGGTTACATTTTATCAAGCTAATGAGAGTGCTAAACGGTGGGTACGAGCCAGACGTGTAGGGTGTCGTGAAGATATCACGATTGAACACTTAATGGCATCGTCTGCAATACCGTTAATGTTTGCGCCGGTACGAATTAATCGGGAGTATTTTGGAGATGGTTCGATGCGCCAGATGGCACCATTAAGCGCAACACTGCACCTTGGGGCTGATCGGATATTGATTATCGGTAATCGTGATGAAGAAGTTGAGCCAGCAAGAAGCGATGAAACTATTGAAAAACCCAGCCTGTCACAAATAGCCGGCCATGTCATAAACAGTATCTTTCTTGATTCACTCGAAGCTGATATTGAACGTTTAGAACGCATTAATAAAACAGTCAGTTTAATTCCCGACAATATTTTAAAACAGAAAAATATCGGCTTACGTAAAGTGGAATCTTTGTTAATTTCACCAAGCGCAGATTTAGGTGATATGGCTCAACCCTATTTTAAAAAATTACCCTTCAGTTTACGCCTGCTGTTAGGCAATGTTGGCTCCAAAAAAGAACAAGGTTCCAGTTTAGTCAGTTACTTAATGTTTGACAAAACATATTGCCGCTCTTTAATTCGATTAGGCTATAAAGACGCAATGGCAAAAAGAGTACAAATAGAGCATTTATTACGGGATGAAGATTAATAGGTATTTGCCTTTTATTTGATTTATTTACAATTCATAATTCTTGAATCTATATTTAATCTCCATACACCAGATTTAATAATATACTTTTTAATTTCTTTTCGTTTAATTTCTATGTTACATCCTTTACTATTTGTTATTATCAATTTTATAA
>JBGMRJ010000172.1:0-1944 GCA_048061315.1 Gammaproteobacteria bacterium | reverse complement strand
ATTCTGAGGTATTGATCTCCCGGTCATAATAACTATAACCAAACGCGGTATCCCAGTGTTGATCAAACTCATAGGCCAATAGAATACTTGCATCAACTTGTTTATCATCAGAGAGTGAGATAGCAGCAATGTCAGCCTGTAATGACCATTTGCGGCTAAATTGATATTCAACACCCAGGTGTAATAATGGTAACGTTACCTGATCATCAACTTTTGTACTAATAAGTGGTCCTTCTTCTGTTTTCAACTCTAACACTGTACGGGTATTAATCATGGAAGCACCCGTTATCACATTAAAGGATTTAGATTTAAGCAAATTATAATCATATTGAACATTCCATTCGTTCATGCGATAGGCAGAACGAATTTTAGTATTAGCAGGAAAAGTAACACCACCAAATGAAGTTTGCTGTTTAAAACTGCCGTTATCCCGCGCTTCAAAGGGAGCAAGAGACACTGCAACCGTATGCTTATTATTCAAATACCATTCGATCATGGGAACTGCGGTAGTTTGAGGATTAGATGTCTTCTCAAAGTTATACAAATCAAAAGTAGTTCCATTATCCGATGGTGAACGAAACTCATTTTTTTTCAAATAGGCCGGACCAAAGTTGAATGAATATCGGTATTTTGGTTTTTTACCTTTATCAATCGTACTCGGCTTTGATTTTCCTTCTGTAAATGTTATTGCAACACCCTTGGCGTCACCGGAAACCATCGGTGCTATAGAAATAGCTGAGTCAGGCGGTGTCACCCAGAATAAATTACTGAAAAATGCAACACTGGCACCTGCAATAACATCATCCAAATAATGTGCATCTGCATCAAGGCGACTGTAAGCAGTTACTACTGCCGCCGTATATGCAGGAACACCCCAAGCGGCACCATAGCGTGTGTTTAAAAATGTCGCTCCGATAAATGCGCCGTTAGTATGCCCGGATGGAAACGATGTTTTAGAAGGCGAACCATTAGGCCTGGTTTTTTGAAAAATTCCTTTTGCTGCAGTGGTAACTATTAATGCAGTAGCACCGTGTTTATAAAACTGCATGCGCCCTTCCGGATCATCATAAATAAAGGTTGCACCATAAGCGGTAAGCGGTAATAAGAACTGCATTGAATCACCAAACTTTTCAAGACTTTCGCCTGCAAATACCGGGTTAAAAACCGTACCCGTACAAACAACAACCAAAGTGATTTTAGTGATTTGTTTTATTAATTTCTGAGTTTGAAAAACTGCGACGATAAATTTTAAAGCAACACCAAAAACCTCACGAGTGAGTAGGCTGGTAACAGAACGAATAAATGACATAATAAACTTCCCTTTATAATAACTACCTTGATCTTTACGCGGTATGTTGACAACAGTTCGACTATTTTGTTGATGTGATGTAGCACAACAAAATGTTTATTTTTATTCAGGCTTATCAAGTAAACTGAAATTAATCATACATTTCATTATTCTACAAACATATAAAAACTCAAACTACCCAAATACTGACGATATTACGTTTGATCAATTTTAAAATGTACTATTGTTAGGATAGAAATTGACGTGGTGTTTCAATATGAAATTTAATTCTGCTCCATAATAACGGCAGTAATGTATGAATTAAAAATAGAAATACAATTCACATAATTCCTCATCCTGGAGCAACCTCTTTTCAAAGTTAGAAAAAGGAATTAAGTCTATGTCTTTTTCAGCGTACAACCCGACATCTCGAACTCACTGAAACTGGTGAAGCTTATCTAAACCAAATAAAACCACTATTACATGAACAATATATTTTTATAATGGGGGTGAATAACTATTTTCCATTACCAAGTGTGTCACTCGACCGGACATCATCGTTGCGATTATTTTAATATCCTTAATATGCCCGGAATTAACCTTTAACGGATTTTCAGCCAACAAAACAAAATCGGCATATTTACCGGGTTCCAGAG
>JBGMRJ010000171.1:0-1948 GCA_048061315.1 Gammaproteobacteria bacterium | reverse complement strand
ATTATAGCACCACCGAGACACTCATCACCGTTATAAAAAACCACGGATTGCCCGGGTGTTACAGCCCATTGCGGTTGCTCAAAATTAACCCGGAAATGCCCCGGCGATAATTCAATGATTTCACAGGCAGCATCATCCTGCCGGTAGCGGGTCTTGGCGCTGCAGTGATAAGGAAAAGTAGCGGGTTGTTCGGTTATCCAGTGAATGTCTCGGGTTTCCAACCAGTCACTTTTAAGTAGAGGGTGTTCATGGCCTTGTACCACCACCAAACGATTGTTCGCCATATCTTTTTGAGCAGCATACCAGGGCTCATCAGGGTAATTTTTTAAACCACCAATACCCAAACCCTGACGTTGCCCCAAGGTGTAATACATCAGCCCGGAATGTTGCGCAATTTTTTGGCCAGCTTCGGTAATAATGTCACCGGGTTGCGCGGGCAGGTAGGTCGATAAAAATTCTTTAAAATTACGCTCGCCAATAAAACAAATACCGGTGCTGTCTTTTTTATTAAAGGTAATGAGTTTTTGTTGCTCAGCAATTTGTCGCACAGTGTTTTTTTCCATATCGCCCAATGGAAATAAACTGTGTCCTAACTGGTGTTGGTTTAATTCGTGTAAAAAATACGTTTGATCTTTATTTTTATCAAACGATTTATAAAGCCGATAAAAACCATTTTCAAATTTAATGCTGGCGTAATGACCGGTTGCAATTTTATCAGCACCTTTTGATAACGCATAATCCAGAAACGCGGCAAACTTGATTTCCTTATTACACAAAATATCCGGGTTCGGCGTCCGCCCGGCTTTATATTCCGCCAAGAAAAAACTAAACACCTTATCCCAATATTCAGTTGAGAAGTTAACACCATGAATTGCAATATTTAATGTTTTACAAACTTGTTGTGCATCACTAAAATCTTCGGCAGCCGTACAGTTATCGTCGGTATCATCTTCTTCCCAGTTTTTCATAAAGACGCCTTCAACATTATAATTTGCTTGTTGAAGTTGATATGCCGCAACTGAAGAGTCAACACCGCCGGAAATGCCAACGATGATATTCATTTTATTATTAGCTGATTCGGTCATTATTTAACTAATTCATCGTGCAGTAACGATAATGGATAGTGTTGCCCGGCAATATAATCTGATAAGCATTGTAATACCAGCGGGCTGCGATGCATATTTTGATTTTGAGTGATTTCATTTTCGGTTAACCACAAAGTGCGAATGATATCCGGATCTAATGCTTGTTGTTCATCGTGTGAGATTACTTTACAGTAAAAACAAAACCGTAAATAAGTACAATCATTATCGCTGCTAAAAATTCGATAAATTCCAGTTAAATAGTGCGGTTCAACCGTTCGAGCAGTTTCTTCCTGTGTTTCACGAATGACTGCAGCTATTATGGTTTCATTTGGCTCTAAATGCCCGGCAGGTTGGTTTAGTTTAATACCGGTAGTGGTATTTTCTTCAACAAACAAAAACTTGCCTTCATCTTCAATAATTGCCGCAACAGTAACGTGTGGTGCCCAGGTCATAATAATTTTAATCTCGTTTTTCTTGTATTAAAGTTTAAGTGCTTGCCATTGGCCGGGTGCTATAGTATCAATATTCCAGTCACCAATCGAATAGCGAATTAACCGCAAAGTGGGGAAGCCAACTGCTGCCGTCATACGACGAACCTGTCGATTACGGCCTTCACTAATGGTTAAACTGATCCAGCTAGTTGGTATATTAGCTCGAAACCGAATTGGTGGATCACGATCCCAAATTTTAGGTTCTTTAATTAATAATGCTCGTGCTTTTTTGGTCATACCATCTTTTAATTTAACACCGTTCGATAAATCATTCAGAGCCTGTTTAGTCGGTTTACCTTCCACCTGAACCCAATAGGTTTTTTCCATTTTATGATCCGGGTGTGATATTTTGTGTTGCAAAGCACCATCATC
>JBGMRJ010000170.1:0-2143 GCA_048061315.1 Gammaproteobacteria bacterium | reverse complement strand
CGGTGTCTGAATCCCGCCAGGGGAAAGGCATAATGAAACAACTTTGTTCTCATGCTATTGACTACGCTTTCAATGAATTAAAACTCAATAGAGTAATGTCTAACTATATGCCCAATAACATAAAATCTGAAAATTTGTTAAAAAGTCTAGGCTTCGAAGTAGAAGGCAAGGCTCGAAATTATCTCTATATTAACGGCCAATGGCAAGATCATATTTTAAGTTCATTAATAAATCCTGATAATCGTCGAAAGCATGATTAATACCTTAGCGATTGCAAACTATCGATCGTTACTCAATTTAGTTATTCCCTTAAACAATTTAAACGTCATCACAGGATCAAATGCCAGTGGTAAATCGAATTTATATCGCGCATTACGGTTATTAGCCGAGACAGCGCAGGGCGGGGTTATTAGTGCACTCGCAAAAGAAGGTGGTCTTAGTTCAACATTTTGGGCGGGTCCTGAAAAAATAACCAAAAATATGAGAAGCGGTAATGCAGCTATTCAAGGCGGTCCACGGCAAAAACGTGCTCGCTTACGTTTAGGGTTTAGTGGTGATGACTTTGCTTATTCAATCTCATTAGGGCTACCCAAGCCATCGTCTTCCGCATTCGCATTAGATCCTGAAATAAAACGTGAATGTATCTGGGCAGGTAACAGTTATCGTCCGGCAAGTTGTCTGGTTGATCGTGATGGTGCTGTTATTAAAATTCGTTCAAATAGAGAATGGGATGTTATCGCGCAGCATACTCATAGTTACGATAGTATTTTTGGTGAAATCGCCGACCCTACACGCACACCGGAGGTAGTCGCATTACGTGATGACATTCGGGCATGGCGATTTTACGATCATTTTAGAACCGATGTTGATGCACCACCAAGATTACCTCAATTAGCAACGAGGACACCGGTTTTACACCATGATGGTCGAGACCTTGCAGCAGCATTGCAAACTATTATCGAAATCGGGGATAGTCAGGCATTAGATGATGCTATTTCGGATGCTTTTCCGGGTGCGAAAATTAATATAAGCCTTCATGGAAATGGTCGCTTTGAAGTGGAATTGCATCAGGACGGTTTGTTACGGCCATTGTCTGGATCAGAATTATCCGATGGCACCTTACGTTATTTATTATGGGTTGCAGCGTTATTAACACCAAGACCGCCACCATTGATGGTGCTTAATGAACCTGAAACCAGTTTACATCCCGATTTATTACCGGCACTTGCCAGACTCATTATTACAGCTTCAAAATCAACCCAGGTCTGGGTGGTGTCACATGCAAGTCGATTAATAGCAGCTTTGGAAGGTTCGAATGATTGTAATTCTATTGGGTTAGATAAAATTTTGGGACAAACTCAAGTTGTGGATCAGGGATTATTAGATGAGCCATCATGGCATTGGCCCGATAAAAATAAATAAACTACGCGATGCCGAGAGACAAAATCATTAAAATCCTGGCACTATCAGGGAGCCTTAGAAAAGACTCCTATAATACAATGTTACTGAATGCCATCTCTCAATTAGTCCCCAATGAAATTGAATTTGTTATTTTTAACGATGCTGCAAAAATCCCATTATTTAATCCGGATCACGATAATCATTCAATTCCCGTTATTAATACATTACGAACGCTACTTAAAAAATCCGACGGCTTGTTAATTTCAAGTCCGGAATATGCACACGGTATTTCCGGAGTGTTAAAAAATATGCTTGACTGGTTGGTGAGCGGTGATGAGTTTCCGTATATTCCAGTAGTTTTGTGTAATACCTCGCCGAGAGCATCTCATGCATTAATCGCATTACGAGAAGTTATTTCGACGATGTCGGGTATTACTATTGATAATGCGACGATCACCTTACCATTATTGGGTACAGATAATAACGTCGATACAATTGTCAATAATACTACCATGTCCACACATATTCGTGACAATATGGAAATATTCCGAAATGAAATACTGCAATCAAGCCGATTAAATAAAACATACTGACAGTAGGCTGTCAGGAAGGGTACATAGAGGAACATCATGGCATATTTATATCTGGCAATCGCAATAATTTCAGAAGTGGCAGCGACAAGTGCACTAAAGGCATCAGCTGAATTTTCCAGGCTTTTTCCCAGCATCATCGTTGTTATTGG
>JBGMRJ010000169.1:0-2157 GCA_048061315.1 Gammaproteobacteria bacterium | reverse complement strand
CCACTTAAAAAAATCCCTATTTTTATAAACTGGTTTAATCTTTGTTCTTCATCGTGAAATTTCTAATAGACACTAACTTTAAACAATTATTTTACATAACCATTTATATTTTACATAATTAATATATTATTAACAGATTTGACAATAAAGTTAAGATTAAATTAAGAATTGTGATCAAATCGACTATTATTTGTATTATAATTTTTGCTCAATAAAAATAATTATTAGAACCGTTATAACTACTATTATTAGTAGATCCAATTTTTAAATTATGAGTGTTTGAAGATTTTGACTGGAAATATTGTATTTATTTTCAGCGATATTTGTCATTGATTAATTAATTTCAGCCTAATTTTATAATGGATTACTGGAATTTTAAAAGGAACTTATTTTGAAAAATTTAGCTAAATCATTAATACACACTCTAGTTTTTGGATTACTGGTTCTATTTTTGACTTCATGTGGTGGTGGTGATGATAAAGGAATTTTACCAACTGACCCAGCAACTGATCCACCTCCTGATCCAAAACCATCAATTCCACTTACGGGTACAGTAGTCTCCGGAGTAGTTATGCTAGGGCCGGTAATTAATGCTGATGTTAATGTTTATGAACTCACTATCGATAAATCAAAAAATCCAATTGTGGTAAATGCAACAACGCTACTAGGTACATCGACTCAAGCAACAAATGACAAAGGCGAGTATGCAGTTGCTATCAAACCAACTGCAGACAACACACCGATTTTAGTTTGTGCAACGGGTGGCACATACACGGAACCAGCGAGTAAATCATCAGCAATACCCGTTGAAAAAACATTTCAATCTAAAGCGCAATTATGCCCCAACGATTTATTATGTGATGAAGAAAAATTATGTGCTGTTGCACTAATTAAGCGCGACGAAAAGCTAAAAGTTAGTCTTACGTATTTTTCACATCTTGCCTATGGCTTGGCTTCTAATAGAATAATAAAAGGAGCAACATTACTCGATGTAACCCGAAATAATACTGATGGCTCAACGAGTTTAGTATTGGGTGGAATCAGTAATGCGAATAAAATCGTAAGTGATTGGATGCAATTAAGACCATCAGGATCGCCGAATCAAGGCGTTATCAGTATTACACCACAAGACATTACAAATTCTTCTAATTTTGTGGCAGGCAATACAACTTTAACAGAAGCAATAAAATACGGCCTTGCCAATGCCACAATTTCCGAATTAGTCGAATGGATGCGGTTAACATCAGCAACCAATCAAACAGAAGCAGCCTTTAGTAAAGTATCATCAATCGGCTTAGCGCAACTAATATACAAAGATATTATAGCCGATGGTGATTTAGATGGTTTAGAAAATGCAGCGCCATTATTTTTAAGTGATACAGCCATTAAAGGGCATATGTTGCGGTATCATTTTGCATTTAAACTGTTTGTTGTTGTTTCTAACCCCGTTATAAATCAAACGGGTCTAAATAATGCCGATATTGACAGTTTTGTAAAAGCACTCAATAAAAACGGCGTTTTATTTTCGTCAACAGTACAAGTTAATATTGTTAATGATAAGCCGGTATTTTCTCACACCTATCCAAATGATAATGGCGTTGTCAGAGGTGATGTCAGCATAAAAATAGATGCAACTGATATCAACGATGTCAGTTCTATCTCAATGACAATGGATACTGTACCACCCGGTGGCAATCTAGCACTACCAACAAATGTGTTTACTGTAAATCCTGAAAAACCCGAGTGGGCAATTACTACCGTATCAGAAGTAACGCCAACAACCCCCGGTATCCCCGATGGAATTTATGAAATTACTTTTGTCGCTACTAATACAAAAGGTGTGTCAACTACACGCAAACTACCAAACATTAGAATATCGAATAAAAATATACATTCTCATATAATCAACCCACCTGAAGTCACTAATACAGTTGGACCCAAAAATCCAATTAATTCTCTTTCAGGCTTTGCTGCAAACGTTAACGATGTATTTTTTGACGAAAATACAACAAACAGTAGTGTGAATTTTTCAATTGTTAGTACTGCTCCAAACTCAGCAGCAGCACCGATACCGGTACCATTACTAAATCCACCCTTTACAACTCTCTCCACGATATCACGTCGTTATTTTGCAAGTGATTTATCAGCGGCAATACC
>JBGMRJ010000168.1:0-2273 GCA_048061315.1 Gammaproteobacteria bacterium | reverse complement strand
AAGCTATGGTTCAGAGTTCAAGAATGAACACTAGAAATGAAAATGGTGGCCGGAGGTGGAATCGAACCACCCACACGAGGATTTTCAGTCCACTGCTCTACCGACTGAGCTATCCGGCCATTTTCTACTTTCGGGTTTGTGGAATTTGATATTTTACAATAATTAATTATAAATATCAATAACTTAGACTTAGAGCTAAATACCACATTATCAGAGAAATAAATTATCTGAGCGGCGTATTAGACAGGTCAAGGGCTCACAAGTCAAGGGTTTAGGGCTATTTTGTGGGGGCTACAAAGCCATCAACTTTGGCAGAGCCGTCACCAAAAAAGAACTTTTCCATCTCGGTTTCGAGGAATTTTCGGTCGTCTGGGTTCATCGGGCTGAGGCGTTTCTCGTTCATTAGCATGGTTTGTTGTGCCAGCCATTGTTGCCAGGCTTCTTTTGAAACGTTCTCTAAAATACGCTGACCCAGCTCACCGGGGTAGGGGCTGCGGTCTAGTCCTTCCGCTTGTTTTTTTAATAAAATACACTCAACCATTTGTGACATAGTATTACTCCAATTTATTTAATTGCGGCGATAAAGCTGCTCGAT
Source organism: Gammaproteobacteria bacterium (assembly GCA_048061315.1). Taxonomy (GTDB): domain Bacteria; phylum Pseudomonadota; class Gammaproteobacteria; order UBA6429; family Thiohalophilaceae; genus CAYQUC01. Next base: position 1,678 of record JBGMRJ010000168.1, on the reverse strand, counting down.
GAGTTCTTTAACCGGTGCAGGTAATCCAATGGCATCCGGTTGGTTTGTGTTATACCAGACATAGGGGGCGTTTTCCATGATGGTATTGGTCTGTTTGTGATGCTTTATCTTCGCAAGTTGTGGTGATATATCCAGTTGATAGTGACTGAATTTATGGTAAATTTTAGGTAAATTTTCCGGTTTGGAAATGGTTATGCCTAAATTTTCCTGGCACCATTGCATGCTGTCAACGTCGCTCGGACATTCCGGAAAGCTCCATAAACTGCCCCAAATTCCGGATGGTGGCCGTTGATACAGCAATATTTTATTATCCTGTTGCAATATCATCATGATGGTCGCTTTAACGGGGTAGGCTTTTTTCGGCTTCTTGCCCGGATAATCTGTCGGGTTACCTTGTGCGAAAGCTTGACAGTTTTTGTGTAGTGGGCAGGATTCACAGTCAGGCTTACTGCGCGTGCATAAGGTTGCACCGAGATCCATTATGGCTTGAGTATAGTCAGCACAATTTTCCGATGGCGTGGCATTTTCAGATAATTGCCAGAGCGTTTCAGCAACTGCTTTGGTGCCATACCATCCGGCGATTACATGGTAACGTGCTAATACGCGTTTTACATTACCATCGAGTATCGCATGAGATTGATTCAGGGCTTGCGATAAAATAGCAGCTGCTGTGGAGCGACCAATACCGGGTAACGCCAGCACTTGATCAAATTGAGTTGGAAACTGGCCATCGTAATGTTCTGTGATTAGTGTTGCTGCTTTATGTAAATTACGGGCGCGGGCGTAATAGCCTAATCCTGTCCAGTGATGTAAAACTTCGTCTTGCTTGGCATTTGCCAGTTGCTTGATATCAGGAAATGCGGCCATAAATTTTTGAAAGTAGGGGATAACGGTAATGACTTGTGTTTGTTGTAACATGATTTCCGAAATCCAAACGCGATACAAGGACCGATCGTGTTGCCAGGGTAAATCGAATCGACCGTGTTTTTTGTACCAGTTTAGAATAACCTTACTAAATGCTGCTTGCTTCATGGGGTTATTGTAACCCGTGTGGCACCTGAGCAATATACAAAATGGAATTTTAGTGGTAACTAAATGTTAGGGCTTATTTCGATTGGGGAGCTGTTATCTGTTGTCTTGCGAGTTTAGTTGCCTGAGCAAGTTTTTCTAATTCGTTGATGGTTTCCTGACTTTCATCGAGAAACACATCCGTTAGAATCCAGGGGCCGATTAACGGCGGTATCCAGAAATCAGGTTCAAAGTCGGCAGCAAAAATAACCCGGGTTTTATTATTTTCAGCATAGACTTGCCACAATATTTCACCGGATAAAAAATCACTTTTTTCAGGCACCAGATGAATCATGATATAGCCATTATCAAGTTCAGATACTTTTTGATATTGGATTTGATCCGTGCAAAAAAATAACACACAGCCACTGGTTTTAACCTCAACCTCGTGTTGTTTACCATTCGAGAGTTTTACGACACTGCTGATAATGGTGTTATTGAGTTTATAAATATTTTTTAGGTCGGTTAAATGTTTATAGACGTCATTTATTTCGGCATTAACGCGCATATCGATACGGATAATATAGTGATCATCAATCTCATCTACAAACGAGCTGATAACCTCACCAGCCTGACTAATCGTTACTGAGCTAGACAGTAGTAAAATCAG
>JBGMRJ010000167.1:0-2301 GCA_048061315.1 Gammaproteobacteria bacterium | reverse complement strand
ATTCTCCTCAAAAGAAATGGCGAATGGTTACCTAAAAGTTTACCAACACGCAATTGACAGCACCATGATACAACCGGCAATTGCAATATAAAAATAGCAGGAATTAGTTCGTGGATGATGTTCGGCAGATAGAGGGTGAATGGTATGTGCTTGCGTCTTCATCGCGCACAGATGACAGAACCCGGGTTTTAAAACACGCAAAAACATTCTGCTTGTTTGATCGTTATGGTGATATTCAGCACATCGGTTTGGGTGAGCAGGGAATATACCATCGCGGTACCCGGTATTTATCCTTGTATGAATTATCGGTAAATAATCGACGTCCTATGTTATTGAATTCAACGGTCAAACAGGACAACAGTATGATGACTGTTGATATGACCACGCGTAATTTGTATAAAAAAGATCGTTTAGTGGTTCCTCAAGGTAGTTTGCATATCTTTCGTGCCAAGGTTTTATGGCTTGGTACTCAATATGAACATTTACGATTTCATAATTTTGATAAATCTGAAATAGAATTTACCGTTAGTCTGGAATTTGCGGCTGACTTCCGTGATATTTTTGAAGTGCGTGGCGCTAAAAGAAAACAACGAGGGACGGTATTATTTTGTGAAAATAATGGTCGATCAATTTGTCTTGGATATCGTGGTCTTGATAAAATTGAACGATATACTGTTATCAATTTTGGTCATGATATAAATGTAATTGATACGAACAAGGCTGAATTTACAGTAACGTTGGCACCACGAGAACAAAAAGATTTTTATGTCTCTGTTACCTGTCAAACCGAAAAAATAAAACCTGATTCGATGACATATCCTCTGGCATTAAAAAAAAATCAGGATGCCATGCACTCAATGAGTGTACTCTGTGGTGATATATTTTCATCCAATGAACAATTTAACGATTGGTTAAATCGTTCTGCAGCAGATTTGCGGATGCTAATTACAGTTACCAAACAGGGCCCTTATCCCTATGCTGGAATTCCCTGGTTTAGTACTGCTTTTGGACGTGATGGTATCATCACCGCGTTACATTATCTGTGGTTGTATCCAGAATTAGCTAAGGGAGTATTGGGTTTTTTAGCCTATACACAAGCAACTGAAGTTAACCCCGCAATAGATGCTGAGCCGGGTAAAATATTTCATGAAACACGTAATGGCGAAATGTCGGAGTTGGGTGAAGTTCCATTTAAATTATATTACGGTACCATTGATGCAACCCCATTATTCATTGTATTGGCAGGAGAGTATTATAATCGAACGGGTGATGAGGATTTTATAAAAAGCATTTGGCCTAATATTGAGCGTGCACTTAACTGGATTGATAATTTTGGGGATCGTGATGCGGATGGTTACGTAGAATATAGCCGAGAGAGTGATAATGGTTTAGTGCAACAAGGTTGGAAAGACTCCGATGACAGTATTTTTCATTCTAATGGAATTGATGCCACTGGCCCAATAGCGTTAAGTGAAGTTCAAGGGTATGTGTATCAAGCTAAAATATTTGCAGCAAAGTTTGCCACCCTTTTTGGTGATACAATATTAGCAACGAAACTAAAAAAACAGGCTAAAATTTTAAAGAAAAATTTCAATCGTGATTTTTGGTGTGACAATTTATCAACTTTTGCTATTGCGCTTGATGGTAATAAAAAACGCTGCGAAGTCCTTTCATCTAATGCGGGGCATGTACTCTTTAGTGGTATTGCCAATGATGATTACGCTAAACGTACTGCTGAAACATTACTATCTGAAGACATGTTTTCCGGCTGGGGTGTACGGACTATTGGTAGAGCTGAAAAACGATACAATCCAATGTCGTATCATAATGGTTCTATTTGGCCGCACGATAATGCGATGGTTGCAATGGGGCTTGCACGTTATGGTTTTAAAGACAAAGCACTTCAAATATTAACCGGTTTATTTAATGCCTCAATAATGATGGATTTGAACCGGTTGCCAGAATTGTTCTGTGGTTTTAGACAAATTGAAGATCAAAGCCCAACTTTATATCCCGTTGCGTGTTCGCCGCAAGCGTGGGCCAGCAGTTCTATATTTGGTATTTTACAAGCTTGCCTGGGTATTTCATTTAATGCCACGGAGTCACAAGTATCTTTCCACTATCCGGTTTTACCCGATTACCTTCAGCGGTTACAAATCACTAATTTACGTATTGGCGATTCGGTTATCGATATTGCTTTTAGACGTCATCCTAATGATGTTGGTATTAATGTTATTCGTAAAACCGGTGATGTTGATGTAGTTGTAACTATGTAATGTTTAGTTTATAGACATTTATTCC
>JBGMRJ010000166.1:0-2508 GCA_048061315.1 Gammaproteobacteria bacterium | reverse complement strand
TGCAACGTAATATTGATTTGGATATGGTTATTATTGAGCACTTTAGAACTCCTAAAGTAAGGCAATGTCTGCCAGCTCAGGGTGACGCGAATGAATGTCTCGAATGAAAACCATAAGCGTTATCAAATACCCCGTAGTAAAAGCGTTGATTTAGTGAGATTTATTATATAATTTGTAACTCCATCACAAAATATTGCGATAATAATTACAAAATTAGCTTGTTATTTATCAAATTTGCGATTATTATCTCAAATATGTCAAATTTTAACAAAATAATTAATCGTGCGGTAATTAAAATATTACAGCCTCTGGTGCGGATATTACTACGGCATAATATATCTCACAGTGAATTTACGGAATTGGCCAGACACGCTTATGTGAGCGTGGCTTTTAAGCACTTCAGCATACCCAATCGGAAAAAAACCAACTCCCGCGTTTCAGTGATTACCGGTCTTAGCCGTAAGGAAGTGGTTCGTGTTGCTGAAATTGAAGAAGAGAAAGCAGCCGAAACACGCGGTCCAATAAATCGTGCTACCCGGGTAGTTAATGGCTGGCTGAAAGATAAAGACTTCCTCAATTCGGAAAATAAACCTCGCCAATTAAATCTGCAGGAAGGTGAACACGGATTTGAGGAGTTAGTAAAACGTTATAGTGGTGGAACACCCGCACGCGCGATATTGGATGAACTGTTACGTGTGGGTGCTGTCGAGCGTCTCGACAAAAAAAATATAAAATTAAATCATTACGGTTACCTACCGGAAAACAGCGACAGTGAATTGATCGATGTGTTTTCAACACATGTAGCGGATTTACTTGATACCTGCAACTTTAATTTAAACCGCAAAAAATCCGAGTTAGCACGTTTTCAACGACAAGTAACGTATGTAGACGTCCCCGTTAGTTTGGCTGACGAATTTCAAGCACATAGTCACGAACAATTATTATCGCTAGTGGTAGAAATGAACCAGTGGTTAGCCACTAAAAATGATGCTCTAGAAGAAACGTCAACGGAACCCACTTGTAGGGTAGGTATTGGAACGTATTTTTTTAAAAATGAAATTAATTCTGAAAACAAGGATCACGAGGTATAATCATGACAGTTATAATATCAAAAAAATTGTTTTTATTCATAAGCACACTCACGTTTTTCCTGGTAGCTTGCGGTGAAGGTGGAGTCGATGGTACGGGTAATAAGCCAGCAAGCGCTTTGGAGCTGGAATTATTCCAATCCTGTTTCGCCCTTTCGGCGACTAATGAATGTCGTAATCGAGATTTCAATAATGATGGTTTTATCAATTATGATGATCTTGGTTTATTGAAATCAGCCACACGCTATGATCTGAATGAAGATGGATATATCGACATCAGTAATGCCGCTGCTAACGCAGACCGCGGTATATTAAACGCATGCATGGGATCGGTTGAACAAACCTGTGCGCAAGCAGACCTTAATGGTGACACAGTGATTGATGCCGCCGACGTAAGCCTTTTTAATTCGGCAGTAACATTTGATTTGAATAAAGACCAACGCATCGACATCCTTAATATTGCAAGCATAGTGGTGGAATATTCCAAAGATTTTGATATATTGCTACGCTGCCTATTTAAAATGCCAGAAAATGATTGCACGGCTAGTGATTTAAACCGTGATAAAGTGATTGATTTCACCGATAGACAGCTCTTTATTGATGCGACAAAGTTCGATTTAAATGAAGATTCCTTGATTGACTACAGTAATGACAATACCGATGTATTATCAACGACACCAATAAACGAAGATCTAAAATTTTTGTCCGATTGTTTCACGAAAGATCCCGCCATCGTTAAGGAATGTAAAAAGGCTGATTTTAATAACGACAATATAGTTGATATACAAGACTTCTTCATTTTTAGATCCGGTGGAATATATGACCTGGATAAGGATGGATTTGTAGACTTGCGTGTCATCATTGAAAGCCAGGATTTTCTCTTGTTTAAATCGTGTTTTGGTCAAACACTAGTAGGAAACTGTTTTGCAGCTGATTTCAATAGCGACAATGTAATTGACATAACGGACTTTTTTATATTTAGAGACGGTAGTATATTTGATATAAGTCATGATCAAATTGTTGACATATACGGAACCAAACCAAATTCTGACCGAGCAATATTGGAAAACTGTCTATCCCAGGCCCAAATCTTTGAAGAGTGCTTGTCGTCTGATTTTAATCGAGACGGAATGATTAATGCGGATGATTTGTCACTATTTCTGGAAGCAGTGAAATTTGATTTCAATAATGATGGTTATGTTGATTATCGTGTTCGTGATGGTAGTATTTCACATGATAAAGACATAATAGACAAGTGTGCGTATTATCTAACGATGGCACCAGCCTGCGAGCCCGCCGACTTCAATAAAGACGGAATCGTAAATTCACTCGACATGGATGAGTTCAAAGCCACTGCGCGTTTTGATCTTAATCAGGATCTGGCGATTGATCTGAATGATACCCCTAATAATGCGGATAT
>JBGMRJ010000165.1:0-2559 GCA_048061315.1 Gammaproteobacteria bacterium | reverse complement strand
GGGCGGTATTTAGCCAGGTGAGTATATTTTTTTTCACGAGGACGGGTAAAGGCTTCCTGCTCACCATAAGGATAGTGCCCGGCACTAAACAAACGATAGATTGTCACACCCAGTGCATAAACTTCTGTTTTTTCATTACCAGCTTCTCCACTAAACATTTCGGGTGCCATAAAGCTAGGTGTTCCGGGGGTACCCAGTTTGGTTTCTTCCTCGAAGCCGGGTAACCGGGCCACGCCAAGATCCAGTAATTTTAAGCCACCGTCTTCGGGTAACATAACATTTTCGGGTTTGATATCGCGATGAAAAATCTGTTTTCTGTTCAAGCTGTCAATCGCCTTAGCAAGTTTCAAACTAATAGTGACACCTTCTTCCAGATTAATTTTCGGTGCGCGTAGTAATCGTTGTTCCAGAGTTTGGCAGTGGTAGCAGGGCATCACTGAATACAAACGGCTTTGTCGATTGCTGGACAGAGTGATCATCTTGATTACCCAGGGACTGTGGGTACGTGCTGTTATCCAGGCTTCACGCACAAAGGCCAAACGATGGGATTTTTCATCATCGACTCGCGGGTGAGGAAATTTCAATACTACATCACGATTTTCAATGGTATCTCGGGCACGAAACAGGCGGCTATAACGGCCCTCAAAAACTAACTGATTCAGCATAAAACCATCAATGGTATCACCCGCTTTTGGTAATGCCAGAATGGGCAATGTTTCCAGTTCACTTGCGAGTTCGCTATGATCCGGCGGCGGTAAACCAATAACATCGAGTACCAGGCCACTCACATTATCCTGACTGCCTGCCTGCAGAGCCGCGTCAACAATACCATTAACACACTCTTCGGGTGAGCCACCTTGTTGCAATAGTGACTGCAGTCGAGCATCAGACAGGATACCGGAGACACCATCACTACAAATCAGGAAACGATCATGTAAGTTGAGCGTGTGTTTTTTGTATTCGAAACGTGCATCTTCTTCAAAACCAATAGCACGTAATAATACGTGTTTCATGTCCGGGTGGTAGTGATTATGGTCGGTGGTAAGTTGTTGTAAGTGAAACTCACGTAAACGGTATATTCGGCTATCACCGATATGGATGATATGTGCATGGCAATTTCGCAGAATCAGCGCACTAAATGTCGTTGCCATATTCTCCAGTTGTCGATCATGTTTCCGTTGGTTATGAATCCAGCGGTTAATCGCAACCAGTGATTTACCTGCAGCACGTTCAATACTTAATGTCTCCGGTAGACTGTAATACGTATCAATAAAATCCCGTACAGTGGTCTCAGCAGCTTGACGACCACCTAAAGCACCACCCATACCATCAGCGATAACATGTACAACTCCTTGACGGATACGCTGCTGCGCATTGCCGTCAAAAATGGCAACATAATCCTCATTAGTTTTTCGTTTACCAGTTTTACTGGCAAAGTCAGATCGTATTTGCAGTTGTTCAGACATACATAGGTGTTTCCGTGTTTTTGATCGTTGGGAAAAACTCCTGGCTTGTTTGTCTTCGAGATACCAAAGTAACATATTTCTTCTGTGTATTAGTTTACTTTTTACATATTTGTTCGTTCTATAAAGTTGCTATTTCATAAAAATCAGTGACTTATTGAATTTTTATTTTCCATAAATGGTGTTTTATCGGGATAAGACTCAATAAAACACAACATCCGATCTTAAAAATATAATAGAGATAGAATTAAATAAATGAATAAGGTTCCAAAAATTATTTGGCAGTCTGAGCTAAGATCAAGTTTGAAAAAAAATCAGAACAAGCTTTACGTTCATTAAGCAGTTAAATATTCGCTCCAAGCTCCAGAAAGTATTGATTTTTTATACAATTCCAGTTGACAGGCGTAGCCAGCTCAACGAAAATACCCGGCTTGGATCGTGGGAGGGGTTCCCGAGTGGCCAAAGGGATCAGACTGTAAATCTGACGGCTCCGCCTTCGGTGGTTCGAATCCACCCCCCTCCACCATTTAGTGGAATTAAGGCACAATTTTAATTTGGGTGATTTTGTCAAAGTGGTAGCATTATTGAGTAATGTTTAAGACCAGACATTTTCCATTAAATTTAAATAACAGTTTAAGTATAGATTTAGAGGTTGTTTTTAATTAAGTTAATTGAATAAGCGGGTGTGGTACAGTGGTAGAACCTCAGCCTTCCAAGCTGATGATGCGGGTTCGATTCCCGCCACCCGCTCCAGATTACTGGAATGACACGAAACTCCGGATGAGTTGGATAAAATAACCGAAGATTCAGGTTTAGTGTGTGTGGGGATGGCTGGATTGAGATCCCGTTACTAAAAGGTTTTCGTGCCCACATAGCTCAGCGGTAGAGCACTTCCTTGGTAAGGAAGAGGTCACCGGTTCAATTCCGGTTGTGGGCTCCATAATTAGATTTCCGGAATTAAATTTTCGGAATTAGAAGTTTTAATTTTCGAGCATACATATATAAAGAATTAGTAGTTAAATTTTAAGCGGAATATATTAAAGAGGGCAAGCACAGTGTCAAAGGAAAAATTTGAACGAACCAAACCCCATGTTAA
>JBGMRJ010000164.1:0-2626 GCA_048061315.1 Gammaproteobacteria bacterium | reverse complement strand
GCAAAAACCTGCCCCGGCATCATTGCCATTACTAATAAGAATATTCCATATAATTTCACTGCTTTCATTTTGCTACCCTGTGGTGATGCTAAAAATTGATGTACAAATTTTAAGCTATTTAATATTAATTAACTGTGACTTGTTACTCTTTCTGTGTGAGTTACTTTAATTTATTCGAATAATTATACCGACTTACTACGCTATAGTGTATTGACAGGGAGTAGGGTTATTGCATTTAAACTGTGCGCCATGTTGTAAACCGGGAAGTTTGCGATAGTAAATCGTGATGATATCCATTATCGTTAAATTCAAATAATAATACTGCAGTGGGGACAATGGATCTGTCATGTTGAATGGATTTTTTAGACTAACAAAACAATCGTGTTCCTTTGTCTTTATTTTTTCGCTGATATCGTTATTTTCGATTATTCGTATTTCACCGGTTAATGCTGAAGCTTCATGGAAGCCGGGTAGTAGTACACCACCCCGGATGAAGGATTTTTCTGTTAATTTTAAATCGGCACCGTGTCGGGATTTTTCTCGTACTAAACGCGTTAAAGTGTATAAGCCCGGTGATCCGGTATTAGCGCAATGGTTAGAGACCCGGGATCATTTCGGCGTTTTTCAATTTAATTTATTGCAAATAAATACCTCGGCCGGGCTCGATGAATTTGTGATGCCAATATTTTCAGATGTGGTTGATGATATTAATGGTGTTATTACGGGTGATCAATACCACGAATTTCAGAAAAACTTTATTCTACCGACACGATTAGCAACCGGTGCGAGCATCATCGATGGTGATTATGTGCTCCAACTGATTCATCTCACCACGTCTCAAAATGCACCTGCGGATCCAGTCACTAATCCTGTATCAAAATATTATTCGTGCTCTGATATTCGACTGGAGAATATCAATGCTAATGATGTTACGGCTCCTGATAATGTGAGTAATTTTAATCTGGTATACAGTTCGAAGAATCTAGAATTAGACTGGCTTAATCCTGTGTCAAATGGGGTGGTAACAGAAAATCTGGCTTATAAGGTGTTGCTGTTAGTTGATCAAACCGCAGCGATAACGGTGACTACTAATCAATTAGCGAATCGTGAATTTACTGTTGGTGATATTTTTAATCAAACGACCCAGGTTGTCTATGTTGGGAATGGCGAATTGTTTAATTTAGTAAATAGCAATGTCGCTAATCATTATTTCAAAATTTTCAGTTATGATGTTAATGGTAATTATGCTTCAGGGATGAGCACGTCTGGCCCGAATGTTCGCATCGCCGTTAATCAAGGTGCTATTACCGATGCGAATTTATTGAAAGTGAATAATGGTAATATAACGGTTAGAGTGTCTGTTTCATCGAATATTGCGAGTGAAACCTATAGTTTTGACTGGACACAAGACCGTCCATCAAGCCTGGTTGATGTTGATGGTGTTGCCGGTGATGCTCGTTTTGAGATTAATTCGTCAGCATTGACAGTAGGTGAGTATGTGCTGCAATTGAAAATTAAATCATCCACGGGATTAATCTCTACTGTTATGCAAAACTTATCATTAGCGGAGAATAATAATGGTACACCACAAAATCCGGTTCAACCTGCTATCGCTAAAAAAATAGATGTCGGTGGCTGTACCTTGGTTGCTGATACAGTTGTTTTTGATCCGGTGTTATTGCTGTTATTATTGATTGCAATGATGGTTGTTATAAAAAATAACCAAAGAAAATCCTTATTCCACTAAAAACGATTTCGTCTTTAATAATTCGCCATTGATAATAATGCTGATTTTGTGCTGTCCACGATAGTGCTTTCGGGTGGTCATTTGTTTAAACGAATGGTTTTTTGTGATTTCTTTACTGGGCTCTGAAATTACGGATTCTGAAATTTTAAATACTTTCGGTGCTAATTTGCCATTGGATTTAAGGTAGTGAATTGCATACTCAATTCGTAACTTCCCTAGTCTAACTTTTTTAGTTGAGTCGGTTTTTATTTTCATTTTGAATTGAAAAGAATTGCCAATGGCAACATTTTTGTCACACGATAGTGTTTGCACTGTGACGTGATTTGGATTTTTATAACCAAATAATCGCAATACTTTTTTATCCCCTCGTTTTAGCAACGTTCGGCAGCCGTGTTTAACCAGCCAATCGAGTTCTTCATTTTGGCCTAGCCATTGTTTTGAAATAGTATGTATTATACCGGGATGATCTTTTGCAATATCGTTTAAATTATTTGCGACACTACGGCGCACATAAAGCTCGGGATCGCGTTTTAGTGTTTCTAGTATGGGTAATATCAACTCAGGATTTTTTTTAAATTCCGGTAACGCGATAGCCCACGGTAAACGGGGGCGGCAACCTTCACTGGCCAGACGTCGGACGTGATAGTTTTTATGTTTTGACCAGCGTTTCATCTGCGCCATCATTTTTTTCGGGTTTTGAATAATGAACTGTCGCACTGCAAATTCTGAGCTGGAATATTGTGTGAACAGTTCCAGTGCCGGTATTGAGGTTTGCCAATCATCTAAACCGTATAGTTCAATATAGGCAGGAAAAAACATGGCTTCATAGCTGCCAAATTGTGACACTATTTTGGATAATATCGCGATTGATTTTGGATA
>JBGMRJ010000163.1:0-2802 GCA_048061315.1 Gammaproteobacteria bacterium | reverse complement strand
ACGCCCATCTCGAAACCTTCACGGCGCATGGTTTCAATAAGAACAGAAAGATGTAATTCACCACGTCCTGAGACTCGGAATTTATCAGGGTCTTCAGTTGGCTCCACTTTAAGTGCGACATTATGAATTAATTCTTTTTCTAATCTGTCTTGAATTTGTCTTGTTGTAACAAACTTACCGTCTTTTCCTGCAAATGGTGAGTTGTTCACCTGGAAGGTCATACTCACTGTAGGTTCGTCAATGGTTAGTGGTGTCATCATTTCAACTTTAGATGGATCACAAATGGTATCTGAAATATTTAATTGATCGATACCCGAAAACGCGACGATATCACCGGCTTTAACTTCATCTACCTCAACACGTTCCAGACCCATGAAACCCATGAGTTGTACCATTTTGCCATTTCGAGTATTGCCATCAGTATCAATAACGGTTACCTGCGAATTCTTTTTGATGGTGCCGCGTTTAATTCGACCAACACCAATTACGCCAACATAACTGTTGTAATCTAATGAACTTACTTGCATTTGGAAAGGACCATCTAAATCGACATCGGGAGCGGGTACTTCTCTGATGATAGCTTCAAATAAAGGTGTCATATCACCTTCTCGTACATCATTTTCCAGACCGGCATATCCACCTAATCCTGATGCATAAATCACTGGAAAATCTAATTGTTCATCTGTTGCACCCAGGTTATCAAATAATTCGAATGTTTGATCCAGAACCCAATCTGGTCGTGCGCTGGGACGATCAACTTTATTAATAACAACAATCGGTCGTAATCCCATAGCAAAAGCTTTTTGTGTTACAAAACGTGTTTGTGGCATTGGGCCATCTACCGCATCAACAAGCAATAAAACTGAGTCTACCATCGACAAGACTCGTTCCACTTCACCACCAAAATCGGCATGTCCCGGGGTATCTACGATATTAATTCGATAGTCTTGCCATTTAATCGCGGTATTTTTAGATAAAATTGTAATGCCACGTTCTTTTTCCAGTTCATTAGAATCCATTGCACGTTCAGTTAGTTCAACACGATCACCCAAGGTATCGGATTGTTTAAGTAACTCATCAACCAGGGTAGTTTTGCCGTGATCAACGTGAGCGATAATTGCAATATTTCGTAAATTCTGAATCATGATGTGTACTGCCAAGAATGGGATTAGTAAAAGGCCGAATTATACCCTATTTGCAATATTTAGTTCAGCTAATATAAGTTTAAATAGCATTTTTTTTGAGCAAAATCGGCTTTAAATGCTTAATTTTACACACGGAAAAGGTGGGATAAAGTCTAAAAGAAGTTGCTTAAAGTAACTATTTAGCGTATTTCCGGAAAGAAAAATATTTGAACCGCCAAGAACGCCAAGGAAAAGAATAAATATTTCTTTGTTTTCATTTGGACTTTCTCTCATACACAACGCGAGAGTATAAATAATGGCTTTTGATTCTCCTTGGCGTTCTTGGCTTCTTGGCGGTAAAAGCTTTTGACTTATATAATAAAATTCAACGTGATTTGAATAATCTTAAAATACAGACATAAGCTGAATAGTTACTATTTTATAAAGTAAAAAGTCATCTGTATTTTACGAGTTATTCTCCTTCTCGTAATAAATGTTCAATCTCCTCTCGTTGAGCCATTGCATCTTTATAACCAAGCTTGATTAAAGAGCGGCAATAATCTTTTTCAAACATGAGATAGCTTACTAAACTGGAGCCTTGTTGTTTTTTACTACCAACATTTCCTAATAACAGTCTTAACGTAAATGGTAAATGTTTTATATAAGGTTGAGCCATATCACCGAGATCCTCGCTAGGTGCTATTAATAAAGACTCAACTTTACGTAATCCAATATCCTTTTGTTTTAGTATAGTGTCTGGAATTAAACTGACTGTTTTATTAATTCGTTCCAAACGTTCAATATCAGCTTCCAGTGAGTCCAGAAAAATACTATTTAATACATGGCCAGCAATTTGCGACAAACTTGGTTTTTCAGTAATTTCTTCTCGAGTTGCGGGTTCAACTAACTCATTACGGTTACCGATAACTAATATACGATCAGAACCCAGATGCAAGGCCGCGCTTAATGGCGCCATTTGACGCATTGAACCATCACCAAAATATTCTCGATTAATACGAACAGGTGCAAACATTAATGGTATTGCTGACGATGCCATTAAATGCTTTAGTGTTATATCTTCCCGACATCCAACCCGCCTTGAGCGTAACCAGCGTTTCACATTGTGATTAGCCTGGTAAAACGTAACAGATTGTCCCGAGGTGTAACCCGATGCTGTAATGCTAATTGCATGTAAGTGCTGATTATCAATGGATTTTTGAATATCATCAAATATTAAATGTTTGTTCAATAAATCTGATAATGGTTGTCGATCAAGCAGGTAAAGCGGATTGCTTTTATTTGATCCTGCGAATATTTTTATTCCCATCCATTTTATTAAGGTAAAAATAATTCCGCGCATATCACCGAGAAACACTTGATTAATCTGGAAATTTCGCCAAACGTGGTTGATACGCATTACCGCAAGTTGAAAGTTACCGGCTACACAAGCTATTGATACAGCATTGATGGCACCGGCTGAGGTGCCGGATATAATATCAAATGGAGAAGGTGAGTTTTTAGGTCGCATATCAACAATAGCTCGTAGTACACCAACTTGATAAGCTGCTCGTGCACCGCCCCCCATCATAACAATGCCAATTTTGGCTTTTTTAGAATTATTCTTCTTTTTTACCATACTAAAATATCTAATTTCTTATATTATAAGTTTAGAACAATG
>JBGMRJ010000162.1:0-2854 GCA_048061315.1 Gammaproteobacteria bacterium | reverse complement strand
GGGAAAAAGACCCTGAGTTATTGCTCGTCGCTTAAAACCCGAAGCCAGTCCTTGTGTAACCGTTCAGACCCCCTTACGCAGCTTTAGGAATAGGTGGTAAATCAGGCGCATTCTCACCCTTACGACGCAGCTTGATAACATCCCTAATGTACAATAATGGTGAGCTTTTTCGAAGACGGCAAGTTTCGATTACACTTGCAAATAAAGCCAATGCCTGACTTCCTTGTTTAGAGTTTGTTCCTTGGGTAATTCTTCGTAATATTACCCAATGACGCAATGCCCGTTCTGCTTCATTATTTGTCAGCGGCCACGCAGGATGTGATAGAACACGGAAGATCGCATCCCAGTCATTTAAAAATTCCACGCCGAGCTCTCGCGTTTTTTCGTGTGAAGATTTTTTCATTGCTTCACAAAGTTCACGTAGACGTTCAAGTTCATTTTGATGGTTGGCTAAGATTGAAATCTCACCCTTATCTGGACCCTCTCGCGCCTGATAAATGGCATCTCTTAGTTGTTTTAAAATTAAGACTACTTCAATACCAAATTTTTGAGAGGCTTTATCATAGCTTTCTGACAATCCTTTCGCTTTGCGCTCCAAATGTGCCCAGCAACGAAGCCGTTTTTTATAACTTCGATAAACCCCATAGCCATCACTCATTAACCAGCCGGTAAACGGGTTATCATATGACGTCATTAATTGAATGAAAATATCTTTGGTACGTCGCCCAATGGAAAATAAGGCAGTGCCTGCACTGATGAATACCCAAAGCCATAAATGAGTACCCGCTTCATTGTGAGATGTTTCATCGGCATAGATTAACGATTCTTTGAGTAAATCCTCAATTAATTTTTCTTCGACAGGAGCCAGCGCACGTGCAGACTCGATAATACAATTCTGAATGGTACCCACACACAATTCCAAGCCTAGAATGTCGAACATAAACAATTGTACCCGACGACGTGTAATTCGCATGTCCATAGATAAATAGACAATCATCGCTGCCAAATCTGGCCCAATCAGTCGCCACTCAGTTAATCCTACATTTTCCCATTTCGATGATTTATCTGCAGGCACACGACCGGGTTCGGAACGATTATTCAATCCACAGGTTGGGCAAGTTGCCTTATAATAAATATGATGTGTATTTGTGAGTTGTAAACCGGGTGATGTCGTCTCGCCAAATTCCGCATTTACGGTGTAAAACCCGGTATAAGCTTTGTTGATATTTAATAAAGATGTATTGCAGACACTGCAAGATTCACAATGATGGTGGTGCGTATATGTTATCGGTAGTTTTTGTGTTCTACCAAAACCTTGTGATCCAGGTTGCCGTCCAGGTTTTCGTTTTTTCTCACTATTTTTATTTGAGTCGGCATCTTTCTTTTCTGGTTCATCATTTGTTGCGTTATCATTGTCATCGGGGTTTTCATTTTCGTCTTGCGTATCGTCATTGGGAGCTGAATTTTCGTTTTCGTCTTGTGTATCATTATTACTAGTGAATAATTCGTCTTTTTCATTGCTCTTTGATTCTCCCTTATCCCAAGGCGCACAGCTACCAGATGGCTTGGAACTATTGTTTGGGTTTTGATTTAAGCGCTCTCTCGCTTTTTTTAGGTCGATTGTGAGTTTGAGGCATAAATTCGCTAGCGCTTCGACATCATTTTTATTTTTAAGTCGATTGATGTATTCCTCATCAATTTGTAGAAGATACTGATCATTAAGCTGCATAAAATACGCTATTCGTATTCGTCGTACATTTCGCCTAGAAATGCATAAAATAAGTTGATGGTGGAGAAATTCCTGCGTTTTTGTTTCATTATTTTTTCTTAGTGAATTATGTTAAAGCAATTTAATAACTATCGTGTGGTTTCGCCTTCTATTTTCATTAACGATGACATAATGGCGAGTCGTTCAGCCCTTGGCAACCTCTCATAATTTTTACTCCATCGTTGAGCCTTGCGTTTAATACGTTGCCGGTCTGTAAAATTTTTACCCGCATAGGTAGCCCAATATGTTCGATCTATTGTATAGTTGTACCAAAGTATTTCTGTGCGTGGTCCGCCTCGTGTCATTGCTTGTAATTCAATACAATTCCAATCGTTTAGTTGTTCATTATAGAGTGTCGAAGGGTAGCCAGATAAGATTATCTGACACGGTAATGACTTCAATTGTTCCAGTAATTTAATATGGTCTTGTTTGGTATAATCAAAGCGATATTTACGAGATGATGTGCGAGTTTCTAATAAGTAAGGTGGATCGCAATATATTAGTTCGGTACCCGTATATTCGTAGTTATCTAGGAAGCGATGTGCGCAGCCCTCAATCAACTGAACTGCATAATCACAGTTAAAATTTGAGAGTGCATTGACATCGAGATCAATACCGATGTTATTAGCAGTTGGAGGTTTTTTCTTCATTACGGCACCACCACCCAAATGTGTTTCGATATAGGTAGTATGTGGAGGCATAATCGAAATGATATTTTGAAATAAACCTGATGCCGCTTTAGACCCGAAATAACTGCTCACTACTTTCACTCTGTATTAAATGATTTAACGTATGAGTAATAGTATGGTTAATCAAATCTATGTTGTCAACAGAAAACTTACAATGACCTTTATGAAGTGGATTAGAGATATTTATTGTTGCGATTTAACCAAAAAATGTATGGTCTGCATTTGGATTTATTCAAATACCACCCTTATTTTATCTATTCATATAAATACTCGTGAAATGTCTGATTTTCAATCAAACCACACAGTCGTTACTATTATTCTTTAGGGGGTCTGAACGGTTACCTTCCAGAAGTGATTATGTCACGATATAACACTAGAACGAAGCCTTTAAATTGTG
>JBGMRJ010000161.1:1686-2913 GCA_048061315.1 Gammaproteobacteria bacterium | reverse complement strand
GACTTCTAATCTTCCTTCGATCTATTTTTCAAGATTTAAGGACTTCTAATCTTCCTTCGGAAGATTAGTTATTCTGGATTACGATTTTGGGGAAGCTGGCGCTAAAATCTTTTGTTCTTGCAGATAATTTCGCAGTCATTCGACGAGCGATATCACCGTATATTTCTGCAATTCGACCATTTGGATCAGCTGCTACCGTCGGTTTTCCATCATCGGCATGTTCACGAATTTTTATGTCCAATGGTAAAGAACCTAATAAATCAACATCAAATTGATCGGCCATACTCTCACCACCGCCTGAACCGAAAATAAATTCTTCATGACCACAGTCGCTGCAAATATGAATGCTCATATTCTCAACAATGCCTAATACGGGTACTTCAACCTTTTCAAACATTTTTAAACCTTTACGAGCATCTAATAACGCAATATCCTGTGGCGTTGTAACGATCACCGCACCGCTAACTGGTACTTTTTGTGCCAGGGTTAACTGTGTATCTCCAGTACCCGGTGGTAAATCAATTATTAAATAATCGACATCATTCCACTGAGTGTCATTCAATAACTGTTCTAATGCTTGTGTGACCATAGGACCACGCCAAATCATCGGGGTTTCATCTTCGATTAAGTAACCAATCGACATCGTTTGAATACCATGCGCCATAATTGGTTCAAGCGTTTTACCATCTTTGGATTCCGGCTTGGCATTTGAGCCCATCATACGAGGCTGACTGGGACCATAAATATCAGCATCCAATATCCCTACTGTTGCGCCATCGGCCGCAAGCGCTAACGCTAGATTAGCTGAGGTAGTTGATTTACCAACCCCGCCCTTGCCTGAGGCAATAGCGATGATATTTTTTACGCCGGTTATATGTTCAACACCTTTTTGGACAACATGGCTGCTAATTTTTGAACTTGCGCTAACTGTGGCACTGCTAACACCATCAACTTTCTGCACACGCTCTTGAATACTCGCTTCTAGTTTTTCTTTATAACCACCGATAGGAAAACCCAAAACTATATCAATGTTGACTTTATCACCATCAATTTTAATGTCTTTTATTGCTTTTGCTGACACTAAATCAGTTTCGAGATAGGGATCAATATATTCTTTAATGGCTGATTCGACTTGGTCCTGAGTAATACTCATTACACGGCTCTCCTAAATTCAATAAGTGTTATTTCTATCTGGTTTAAATGACTGCGATTCGATACTGTGCCGCA
>JBGMRJ010000161.1:0-1586 GCA_048061315.1 Gammaproteobacteria bacterium | reverse complement strand
TAGTCAAGGATTCCTATGCTACTTTAGTAATAGTTAATATAGTACATAAACAATCATAAGCTTTAATAAAGTATTATAAAATACAATCACTTACAGAAAATCATATCCTAATGTTTCTAAGGTTATAAGAAATAACGGTAAAAGAAAAGGGTTTAATTCACTTTCCTTGCCTTAAAATTGTTAGCCCTGTTTTATGAGTTAAGCCGGGTAACCGCATTCAGGAAAAAATCTGCAGCTCAAAGGCCATGTTGCTAGAATGGATGACAATAAACTGATACCGTATGCGACTTTTCGTAAACATAAACAAGACACAATAAGAGACCAATGAGCTTGAACAACGATAATAGTAATAAACGAACCATTTTAGTCACCAGTGCCCTGCCCTATGCCAATGGCTCAATCCATTTGGGACATATGCTGGAATACATACAAACTGATATCTGGGTTCGTTTTCAAAAGCTGCGCGGTAACAACTGTGTCTATGTTTGCGCTGATGATGCTCATGGCACCCCGATTATGTTACGCGCCCAGAGCGAAGGCATTACTCCAGAACAATTAATTGAACAATCTCGAAAAGAACATATTGCTGATTTTACCGATTTTGAAATTGACGTTGATAATTACCATAGCACTCATTCAGACGAGAATCGCGAATTAGTGGAACAAACCTATCTGGCATTAAAAGATGCTGGGCATATTAAAACCAGAACAATAAAACAATTATATGATCCTGAAAAAGGAATGTTTCTGCCGGATCGTTTTATCAAAGGCGAGTGTCCTAAATGCAGCTCTAAAGATCAATATGGTGATAACTGTGAATCCTGCGGTGCAACCTATTCACCTATCGAATTAAAAAATCCACGTTCGGCTGTTTCAGGTGCAACCCCCATCGAAAAAGAATCAGAGCATTACTTTTTTGCGTTAAATGACTTCAAGGACATGTTATTAAACTGGACCCAAAATGGTCAGTTGCAAAGCGGTATCGCCAATAAACTAAAAGAATGGTTCGACAGTGGTTTGCAAGATTGGGATATTTCACGAGACGAGCCCTATTTTGGTTTCAAGATTCCCGGAACGAAAGATAAATATTTTTACGTCTGGATGGATGCGCCGATTGGTTATATGGCCAGCTTTAAAAATCTCTGTTCTAAACGAGATGATCTGGTATTCGATGACTATTGGAACTCAGACAGTCAATATGAACTTTATCATTTTATTGGAAAGGATATAGCTTACTTTCACACCTTGTTCTGGCCAGCAACTCTTGAAGGTAGTGGTCATCGCAAACCCAGTGCAGTTTTTGTGCATGGTTTTCTAACTGTGAACGGCACTAAAATGTCGAAATCACGTGGCACTTTTATCAAGGCCCGTACCTATCTTGAGTTTTTAAATCCGGAATACATTCGATATTATTTCGCTGCCAAACTCGGCACGGGAATTGATGACATAGATTTAAACCTCGAAGACTTCTCACAACGCGTCAATAGCGACTTAGTAGGCAAAGTTGTTAATATAGCCAGTCGATGCGCCGGTTTTATCAATAAAAAATTCGATGCTACCCTGGCAGCAACGAACTCTCAAACTGA
>JBGMRJ010000160.1:0-2916 GCA_048061315.1 Gammaproteobacteria bacterium | reverse complement strand
TAAATATTTTTAAAAATGAAATGCCACCTGGTTTTTTATTTTAAACCGTTAGTCTTAATTTTAGTTGGAATCTCGATTAGCCAATTTCCCTGAAATAACCACATTATTAATTCACTACTATTAACCTCAGGTTAACCTTTATAATGCTTATATTATATTCAATGGACCAATTATTTCAAATAGAGTTATTGTGTTCCAAATTGTAATTTTGTAACAATTTGTTACAGTTTGAAACAAGTGTTGTACATACAATAGTTTTAATTTATTTTATCGTATTTAAACATTAATTAGTTTCACGTTCAGTTTAGATTCAGTTAATTCTTGTTATGCTAATAAGTTAGCAAATTTCGATAAGTAAAATTTTGTTTGTTATTTTAAGTTTATATTTTAATAAGTAGGGATGACTAAATGCTCGAAAAAATATGGGGTATCTTTATGAGAACAAGTTTTATACTAGTGATAGGAATTGTTAGTATAAATAATTTATATGCTGAAGAAGTCATTATCACTGTTAAAGAACGGGGTACCGGTGTCGCGATTGAAGGTGCCTATGTCATTATAAATGATGAAAAGTATGTTGAAAATACCGATGCTCATGGGAAGGCAAAAATTCCGTTACTTGAAAATAACGATACTATTAAAATAGTTGCATCGGGTTATGATGATCTTATTCATGCCTATAATGATTCTTCCCTGGTTTTTTATCTTTATCCCGAAGTGGTTGAAGGTGAGGGCTTAGAAGTTACTGAACAACGTATACCCGAGAAAGTCTCGAAAATAAGTTTGTCGAAAGAAGAGTTAATCAGTGCTCCTGGTAGTTTGGGTGATCCATTAAAAGTCATTACCTCATTACCGGGTATTGTGGAAACCTCCGAATTATCATCCGAGGTCTACATGCGCGGTAGTGACGCAAATGATAATATCGTCTGGGTTAATCGTGCCCCGGTTGGCTATCTATATCACCTCGGTGGATTTCACTCAACGATTAGCCCATCTCTGGTAGATGATTTAAATGTATTTCTGGGTGGCTTCCCCGTTGAATACGGTGACAAATTGGGTGGTGTTATCGATGTAAAACTACGTGCCCCCAGAACAGATCGGCAACATTATAAGTTTGACATATCAACCATATCCACTTCGGTGTTAGCCGAAGGTCCGGTTGGCGAGAATAGCGAAGACAGTTATTACGCCGCATTTAGGCGAAGTTATATCGACTTACTATTTTCGCCATCAGCTTTTAACGAGCAATTTGCTGATGGCGAACCGGATGCCGATAAAGTGACTACTGTACCACGTTATTATGATGGGCAATTTTTATATCGGCATAAGCTTGAGCAAGGGTATATCGATAGTTATTTTTTTACTGCTTCAGACAAAGTTGGCGCAGAATTAATTGGAAGTGCTAAAGCTGATCCGGATTTAGCCGGAGCATTGTCTGCTAGTCAAAAATTTCAAACAGCCGGTATTACCTTAATGAAACCCTGGTCGATAAGCACGGATTTTATTATGCCCTTGGCTTTATATCATTCAGAGAATTACTTTCAAATTGGTTCAGATAGTACTACCGGTGAACCATTTTTTGTTGATAGTGAAGTAAACACTTTATTTTGGCAACCGGAAATGCAATGGCGTGTTTCAAAGAATGCTCAATTAAATTATGGTGTGTCGATGAATTTTAGTCAGGCTCCGGTTAATTTATACATCTCGCGACCACCATCCGAAAACGATGTTGATTTTATTTTAACTGATCAACCCAAATACCGAATAAACAAAGACATCTATTATAATGCGATTGCACCGTATATTAAACATCGAAAACAATGGTCAAAATCGTGGGCGACTATTGCAGGTTTACGTTATAGCGATATTCGATTACGTGATGGTTTTGAAGCACAGGAAGTATCACCACGAGCCACTGTTGAATATCAAGTTAATAAGAGTGCATTGCTAACGGCAACCTGGGGAAAATATGTGCAAACACCAGAAATAACGCAAGTCTTACAAGATTATGCTAATCCCTACCTGGAAATTACTAAAGCCGAACATCGTATTATTGGACTTGAATATCAATTAAATCCACTCTATAGCATTAAAACTGAAATTTACGATAAACCCATGAAGAACCTGGTTGTGGCGGTTGATGAGAATGCACCACCGAATAACTATTCGAATGAAGGCGAAGGCCGGGCTTACGGTATTGATATATTCATCAAACGCCGAGCCGAGCATCGGCGCTTAGGTTGGCTGGCATTATCACTTTCAAAATCAGAACGCACCGATTTACGCACGGGTGAAACCCGGCCATTTTCAGGTGATTTACCGTTCGTTGTTACAGCGGTATGGGGACAACCCTTTAGTGGTTCATGGAATCGATGGGATTGGAGTGTAAAAGCGAAGCTCACGTCCGGAACTACCTATACACCAGTAACCGGGCGTCATCGGGCTATTGCGGGTGATGACACCTCGCGGTGGGTAGGCGAGTATGGTGAGTTTAATAGCGCAAGAACACCAACCTACTTTAAACTGGATTTACGAATTGGTAAAACAGTATTATTCGAAGAATCAACACTGAAATTTTATTTTGATATACAAAATGTTACTTTCCGAGAAAATATTACCGAGTATGATTATGGTAATGAATTTGAAAATATTAGTAATCCAAAAGAAGTGGTCGGTACCGGATTTTTTCCATTTTTTGGTGTAGAGATAGATATGTAATAGTAACCAGCATGTTTTCAAACCAACGCAATACGATCAGGAGTTATCATGACTATATTTACAGATTTTATTAATATTATGGACAAGGGCGGCCCAATAATGTGGGTGATATTTATCGCTGCCAGTCTCGCTATTGTGTTGTTAATCTGGCAAGGTAAAAAAATATTTTCCTGCTTGAAATCATCGGTTAGTGATCAG
>JBGMRJ010000159.1:0-3021 GCA_048061315.1 Gammaproteobacteria bacterium | reverse complement strand
ATTACCATATTCTCTGTAGTTTCTACTTCATACGACCATCCATCATTTTGATTAGGATTAATATTCGTTTCTAAAATTTGTTCTCCATTTTTAGTTAATAAATATACTTGAACGCCAATCATCTCGTTCGTATTATTTTCCAAAAATACGTGTTCTGTTTCTTTACAGCCTTCTAACAATAGAAAAATATAAATAACAGAAAAAGAAATAATTAATTTTTTTATTTTAACCATTTGATATTAGATCCCCAAATCAATCTTTTGATATCGATTCCCATGGCTATAGAATCTCTAACTCTTCGATTAAAAAAAGTTGAAGCCTTATTTGAGTCGTAGTATTTCATTAAATCTATTGTTCCTTTTCGAGGATATCCCGGAGTTGAGGAATTAACAGATTGAGTTAATACATTTGTAGAGCCTTTGTGTCCCCATGATAGAGAAAGACCACCGGCATACATTAGTACCGAATGTCCAAATTCATGAGCAGCAACTAACATAAAGTCTGAATCAGCATTTTCTTGATTTATAAAGTGCCCTTTATTATAGATAAAACTAGCATCTATACCTAATGCAGCTGGATTCATTGATCGTCCATATTCATTCATATCATTTTCGATGGAAAGATCAACAGGAATAGCATTTCCAGGCCGATGTGATGCATTTACCCGAACCATAAATTTATTATCCCCGACTTTAATATGATGTGACCAATATCGGGAAATTCCATTACAAGCGAGGAATTTTAATTTATTATATTCAATATTATTGATGCTATTTTTCTTAAAATTTAAATACACTCGCACATTTATTAATTTTTGTTCTAAAAATATTGTTGTTTGCGCCCAAGCTGCTTTATGGGGAGCTCTAAATTGTCTGAACCTACGAGTTCCTCGAAAATCTTTAACTGGCTTATTAATATCTATGTGGAGTAATTCATGAAATTTAGTAAGTGTTAATGCAGTATTATTTTTGTCCATAAGAAATCTCCTTTTCTCATAGTTATTAAAAGATAACACAGACTCTATATTTTTTGGCTTCATTTAAAACTTTATCACTTAGTAAATCGATTAAAGCCACACTATTCCACTTTTCCTGTGTGAAATTAAGCATTTATAGCTAGATTTGTTCAAAAATAACTCAAATTTGTCTTATATTAGCTAAACTAAATATGATAGATAAGGTATAATTCCGCTTCTATTTTAATCCCATTTCCTGGTAGTCCTATTATGATTCAGAATTTACGAAATATCGCTATTATTGCTCACGTTGATCACGGTAAAACAACACTGGTTGATGAGCTGCTTAAACAATCCGGTACGCTTGGTGATCGCGTTGAACTTGAAACACGTGCCATGGATTCGAACGATTTGGAAAAAGAACGTGGTATTACCATTTTATCCAAAAACACTGCAATCAAGTGGAATGACTATCGGATTAATATCGTTGATACCCCAGGACATGCCGATTTCGGTGGTGAAGTAGAACGGGTTTTATCAATGGTCGATTCAGTTTTGCTATTAGTAGATGCAGTAGATGGTCCAATGCCGCAAACACGTTTTGTAACACAAAAAGCATTCGCAATGGGATTACGTCCAATTGTCGTAATCAACAAGGTTGATCGAGACAGTGCCCGAACTGATTGGGTATTAGATCAAACATTTGAATTGTTTGATAACTTAGGTGCGACTGATGAACAATTAGATTTCCCCGTGATCTATGCATCCGGTTTAGGGGGTTATGCCAGTTTAGATCATGATGTTCGTGAAGGTGACATGACACCATTATTTGAAACGATCATTAAAGAAGTACCAGCACCCGATGTTGATGTTGATGGTCCTTTACAAATGCAAGTTAGCTCCTTAGATTATAATAGTTATGTCGGTGTTATTGGTATTGGCCGAATTACACGCGGTACCGTTAAAAAGAATCAACAAATCACTGTAATAGATGTTGAAGGCAATACTCGAAATGGCAAAATTGTACAAATCATGGGTTTCATGGGCTTAGATCGAGTTGAAATAGATGAAGCAACAGCTGGTGACATCATCGCATTCTCTGGAATTGAGAAATTAAATATTTCAGATACGATTTGTGATCCAAGTAAAGTTGAAATGTTACCGCCATTAACAATTGATGAACCAACCGTGAGCATGACCTTCCAGGTGAACAACTCACCATTTGCAGGGCAAGACGGCAAGTTTGTAACCACTAGACAAATTCAAGACAGATTGGAAAAAGAGTTAATTCATAATGTTGCTCTACGTGTTGAGCCAACTGAAGATCCTGATAAATTCAGAGTATCCGGACGAGGTGAATTACATTTATCCGTTCTTATAGAAACAATGCGCCGCGAAGGTTTTGAAATGGGCGTATCGCGACCAGAGGTTATTATTCGCGAAATAGACGGTGTTCGACAAGAACCGTTCGAACAATTGACGGCTGATGTAGAAGCTGAACATCAAGGCACTGTGATGGAAAAATTAGGTGAACGCGGTGCGGATCTTAAAGACATGGTTCCAGACGGTAAAGGCCGGGTGCGTTTAGACTTTATCATTCCAGCTCGCGGCTTAATTGGATTTAGAACTGAATTCTTAACAGCAACCAAAGGAACCGGCTTGTTGTATAACGTGTTTGATCATTACGGCCCAATTAAACCCGGTGATTATGGTACACGACCAAAAGGTGTTTTAATTTCAAATGGTAAGGGTAGTGCCGTTGCATTCTCAATCTTCAACTTACAAGATCGAGGTGAAATGTTTGTGGTTCATAACGATGAAGTTTACGAAGGCATGATCATTGGTATCCATTCACGAACAAATGACTTAGTAGTAAACCCATTAAAAGGTAAGCAACTAACCAACGTTCGTGCTTCCGGTACTGACGAAGCCATTAAACTGGTTCCACCGATTATTCATTCCTTAGAACAAGCATTAGAGTTTATCGATGAAGATGAACTAGTAGAAGTTACACCACATTTCATTCGTAAACGTAAAAAAATTCTGCTCGAAAGCGGTAGAAAAAC
>JBGMRJ010000158.1:0-3088 GCA_048061315.1 Gammaproteobacteria bacterium | reverse complement strand
AACTTAACCAAGCATTATGATTCACTAGGAATTACTTATGTCTGACTTTCAATTAGCTCAATTAAACGTTGCGAAAATGAAATACTCGGTTAATTCACATGAAATGAATAGTTTTGTGAGTAAACTGGACATAATTAATTCAATTGCAGATAGAACATCAGGATTTATTTGGAGATCACAATCAGCTGATGAAAATTTAATAGTTACTAAATTATTTGGATCTCAAATGATAATTAATATGAGTGTATGGTCAGATATTAATATGTTACATAATTTTGTATATAAGACTGAACATAAAGAAATGATGAGTAAACGAAATGAGTGGTTTGAAAAACTAGATTATGCCTACTCTGTACTTTGGTGGATACCAAAGAATACAAAACCAACATTTGTAGAAGCCAAAGAAAAATTACGATTATTAAATGATGTAGGTGAAACAGTAGACGCGTTCACTTTTAAAAATTTATTTCCAGCACCCTAAGGTGAAATAATAGATTTAAATAATGTATCTAAACATAACAATACCCCATTCGAAATTGTTGGAATCGGATGATTTCAAACAATAATCGTGTTTCGTATCTGCCTGTTCTCGAAATCCCTTAGCTTGGCTTTATGTTTCGAAACCAGCATTTGTCAGCTTTTTCCAAAGACACTCCGTTATTAACCCATGCTGGGAATTTTGTAAGCGAGCGACAACAATATCAAGTGTTGTACTTTTAATATAATCCCCCTCTATAGATTGAAGTTCTCCTGATTCTAGCTCCTTTTCTACCAGAAAAAGTGGCATATGACCCCAAGCCATTTTTTGTAGAATAATTTCTTTCTTAGTGTGTTGATCACCAACGGTCATATAGGGTGAATTTTTAAGAATAAAATAATCATTAGAGGGGGTGGTTTGTGCGGTTGAGCGAATAATACATTGTGTGTACTTTTTTAAATCATCATATTTGAGTTTAGGTGTAATAGCAGTATTTAAAAAACCTTTCGCTACAACTGGAACTATCGTTACCTTACAGAAGTTATGATAGTCGTATCTTATATCTGACTTGTCTATATTGTGTATGATTATGTTTGCCTTGTCTTCAAACAAACGTTCGTTTGCTCCCTCGAGATTTTCAAATAACAAGTTGAGATGGGTTGTTTTGTTATTCTCAGTAAACTCATGTAAAAGTGATAATACTGGTGTCAATGGTGTTATATCGCCGATAGCGATAGAAATTTCTGTTTCTTTGTTCTCCTGTAAATGTGTCGAAAGACTTTTTAAATCATGAACCTCGTTTAATACTTGTAAACATTGTTGATAAAAAGCTTTTCCCTGTCCAGTGGGTATTGAACGGTAGCCAGATCTATCGAATAAAGGAAATCCCAGCTGTGCTTCTAATTTTTTCACTGAAGTGACAATACTAGGGTGTGTTTTGTACAGTTTATTCGCAGCAGCCTGAACACTTCCTTGTTCAATGATTGCAACAAAAGCGTTTATTTGATGGAGTGTTATGTTCATAAAATTTACATAGTATGTCATTACAATGTACTATTATATAACATTATAGGTAGTTAACATCAATTCTCATTCAAATATTGGAGAAAAAGATGAAAGCTATTGTTATTAATCAATACGGTGACGCAGACCAACTCGTTATTAAAGATATTCCTACACCCGTCCCACAGCAGGATGAGGTTCTTATCAAGGTTAAAGCCTTTGGAATTAATCAAGCTGAGATTTATATGCGGAAGGGGCTTTGGGGTGATGTCGCGAAAGTGAGTGGTATTGAGTGTGTGGGATTTATTGAGGAAGATCCTTCAGGTGAATTCAGTAAAGGTCAAAAAGTAGCAGCCATCATGGGAGGTATGGGGCGTACGATAAATGGTAGCTATGCAGAGTACACCTGTTTACCAACAAAAAATGTATTTCCAATTGAAACAAATCTAGACTGGGTAAACTTTGCGGCTATTCCAGAATCGTATGCAACAGCATGGAGTTGTTTGCATGACAACATGAATATCAATGAAAATGAAACCATCTTTATTCGAGGTGGAACTTCGGCATTAGGGCAAGCAGCTATAAATATTGCCGCAAATATAAAAGGAATAACTGTCATATCATCAACAAGATCAATCGAGCGCATTGATGGATTAAAAGCATTAGGTTGTTCGGAGGTATTTATTGAAAATGACTTGTTGAGTGAGAAAATAAGAGAGCGATATCCAGCAGGCATAGATAGTGTAATGGATATTGTTGGTAATACAACATTGTTGGATTCACTTAAAATGGTTAAAAAGAATGGCACCGTTTGCAATGCTGGATTTCTAGGTGGGGGTGAGCCTATTTCATTTAACCCTCTTGTCGATATGCCTCCTTCTGTAAACCTTAATTTTTTCGCAAGCTTCATGCTCGGAACTGATGATTTTCCAATTAGTAATATTCCAATGCAGCAAATAGTTGAATATGCAGAACAAGGTAAGTACAAGATCCAACCATCAAAAATATTTTCTTTCAATCAGATTTCTGAAGCACATCATCTTATGGAGAGTAATGAGGCTTGTGGTAAAGTAGTGATAAAAATATAAACATAACAAATCCACTATCGTGTAAGAAAAATTATCTGTAGGACTTTAACAGGGACGTTAAATGAAAAACAATACACATCAAAACTATTCAGCTTTATACGCACTAACAATCCAGGTGGCTGCATCCAGATTTATTCCATCAGTTGTGTATAGTTCGTCAGTCTATCTCGAAGATCTTCTACCATACAATTCTTTGATTTAACATCAATATCTGGATCTTCAAAAACACTACTGGCCGGTCCAAGGTGGGATAAAAAGCTTACCGCTTCGTCAATAGTATTACCGACATTAAATTTTGTTTCGAACGGCTCAATCACAATATCAACATAACCTGCTGCCTGCAGTATTTGTAATACTTTATTTTTATCACCAAATGAAAATGCACCTGGACTATCGGTATTGATTTCTGGAACATTTGCAACATGATGCGATACAATATCTAATGGTAATTTAACCCAAAGGTTGGCTGCAATGGATTGCCAGCAAATAAACGCTATGCGTCCACCAGGTCTTAATACCT
>JBGMRJ010000157.1:0-3146 GCA_048061315.1 Gammaproteobacteria bacterium | reverse complement strand
GAGAACTGTGGACGTTTACGGGCTTTATGTAAACCAACTTTCTTACGTTCAACTTCTCTGGAATCACGAGTCACATAACCGGCTTTGCGTAATGCTGGACGCAATGTTTCATCATATTTAATTAATGCACGGGTTATACCATGACGAATGGCACCGGATTGTCCTGTGTTACCGCCACCTTTTACAAAGATGCTAAAATCAAAACTATCGTTCATATTAACGAGATCTAATGGCTGACGTACAATCATGCGAGCCGTTTCTCGACCGAAGTACTTATCAAGAGGTTGTTTATTTACTGTAATTTGACCTGTACCCGTTTTTAAATAAACACGTGCAGATGAGCTCTTGCGACGTCCGGTACTGTAATGTAATGTTTCTGCCATTCGATTAACCTATTTCTAATGTTTTTGGTTGCTGTGCTGCATGATCATGTTCAGCACCACGATATACGCGGAGTTTACGAAACATTGCTCGACCTAGTGGGTTTTTTGGCAACATTCCTTTAACTGCTTTCTGAATAATCATCTCTGATTTTTTTGCACGTAATTTTTCAAAACTGATATCTTTAATGCCACCAGGATAACCGGTGTGGTGATAATAAATCTTGCCTTTCATTTTATTACCGGTAACTCGAATTTTATCCGAATTGATAACAACAATATAATCACCAGTATCAACATGAGGAGTGTACTCAGGCTTGTGCTTACCGCGTAAGCGTAATGCTATTTCGGTTGCCAAACGACCCAGAGTTTTCTCTGCGGCATCGACAATATACCAATCACGCTTAACTGTTTCCGGTTTTGCTGAAAATGTTTTCATTTATATAATCCGTGCTGCTTAACAGCTTAAATCTGTTTCTGTTCTTGATTCTGGTAGTATCAATACTATCATCAGAAAAAATGAGGCGAAATAATACCTAATATAGCCTTGGCTTACAAGCATTATCCGCTGAATAAGCTCGCCATTATACCCTATCCATGCTCTACGGCTAGTACTTGTTTACAGGTTGCGGTTTTTTATTTAAATAAGCTTCAATAAATTGCAATTATCATTAAAAACAGGCTATTTCATTCATAAATCGTTATTACTTTCAATAACTTAAATCTCGTGAAAGACAGGCAAAAAAAAACGCGACAGGGATGTCGCGTTAAAAAAATACCACCAAAGGAGGATGGAGGAGTTACAAAAATTCATTTAACTGAGCTGGTTCACGTTATTAGTGTTTGCCAACCTAGTATCTGCAATAGCAGTAATTCATTAAATACTAATATACTGAATTACTAGGTTTAGATCAAGCATAATTTGCATATTTTTAGTGGTATTTCAGCTTGTTGATTTATTAAAGAAAATTCTATTTATGCAATAACATCAATATCTTACTGCAAATAACTTCGAGAAGGATAATGTTACTAATGCTGGGCTAATTTCTGACACGAAAATGAATTAAGCGCGAATTGGCTTGCCTCTAATCCATCAAACGCAAGCTTATCCGTTTCACTGCAATCGGATAGGCTATTACTATATAGAGTAGTAAAACACTGAAATGCAGGAACAGTGATTGCAACTCCCCTCCTGTCATTAAAGGTCGTACTAATTGAATCGCGTGTGACAACGGCAAGAGCTCGGCAAACTGTTGAATTTCAACCGGCATTTGCTCAACCGGAAAAAATACACCGCTTAACAGTAACATCGGCGTTAATACCAGGGTGAAATAATATAAGAAGAAATCATAGCTGTGCGACATTGAAGTAACAATGAGTCCTAACAGATTAAAACAGACACCGACCAGAAATACGATAGGCAGTACCCAGATTGCAGCAATCGAATCAACCAGCCCCATCAGTGACGCTACCAGTAAAATAGCAATACCACTGATTAAGCTTTTAGTCCCACCCCAAATGGCTTCAGCGAGAATAATATCAGCAACATTGAGTGGTGTTGATAGCATCCCATTCCAGGTATATTGCACTGCCATTCGAGTGTAAGCAGAATACATTCCTTCAAAACTGGCGGTATTCATAGCACTGGAACACAAAATTCCGCTTGCCAGAAAAGTGACGTAATCCATACCATCAACCGTCCCAACAAAAACACCCAGGCCGTAACCCAGGCCAAATAAATACAGTAACGGTTCGCCAATATTGCCGAGCAAAGCCGGTCCGATTAAATTTGACCATACCTTGGCATGGCGTTGCCAAATCGGAATCCATCGGATAAAAACACTGCGCTGATCTAATGTAGTGTTCATTTTTATTCTCGAAGATCCCGACCGGTTAGTTGTAAAAAAACATCTTCGAGATTGGTTCGGCGGTGTGAGCAGAAAATACCATCGTTAGCCATTAAATCATCAATACACTGTTGTTCCGTCTGATTAACGTAACATAACACGGTCTCGCCGACATACTCGACTCGGCCCGGAAGTTTATTTTTATTATGTTGTAACCAATGCGCTAAATCGGGCCCATAGAGTTCCAGCACCTGTGGTTCGATATGGGATGAAATCATTTCTCGCGGTGATCCCTCGGCAAGCACCACACCGGAATCCATGATCACCAGCTCATCACACAAACGCTCTGCTTCATCCATGTAGTGCGTGGTTAGTATCAGGGTTATATCCTTGCTTAATAACTCACGAAGTTTTTGCCAGATTATATGACGCGCCTGTGGATCCAGACCGGTAGTGGGCTCATCCAATATAATTAATTTA
This sequence comes from Gammaproteobacteria bacterium, assembly GCA_048061315.1. Lineage (GTDB taxonomy): Bacteria > Pseudomonadota > Gammaproteobacteria > UBA6429 > Thiohalophilaceae > CAYQUC01. Next base: position 439 of record JBGMRJ010000157.1, on the reverse strand, counting down.
GGATCATTAATTAAAGCTCGCGCCAGTGTTAAACGCCGTTTCATACCACCGGATAAGGTGTCTATCTTAACATCCGCTTTTTGAGATAAGGATGAAAATTCCAGTAACTCTTCGACTTTATGCTCTAACGATTTACCGGTTAATCCAAAATAACTGGCATAAGTTTTCAGATTTTCGGCTACCGTAAAATCCGGATCCAGGTTATCCATTTGTGGAACAACACCAATAAGCGAACGCAGTTCTCGAGCATGTTTTTTTATTGCATAACCAAAGAGTGTTAACTCACCACTATCAGCCTCAGTCATACCCAACATCATACGCAGCGTTGTGGTTTTACCAGCGCCATTGGGCCCTAACAATCCAAAACAAGTGCCCTGCTTAATCGATAAATTCAAGCCATTAACAACACAATTATCCTGATACCGTTTAGTCAGGTTGT
>JBGMRJ010000156.1:0-3146 GCA_048061315.1 Gammaproteobacteria bacterium | reverse complement strand
AACGAATGAGCCAGCCCCAGTTCACATCACGCATGATGTATTCAACTGACGCAAAAGCCATGCTAGCATCAGGCTTATAGTGCATAGTCAGGAAAATACCTGTCACAATCTGAATAACTAAAACCAATAATGCTAACGAACCAAAGAAGTACCAAAAATTAAAGTTCTTTGGTGCATAATATTTAGAAAGATGCTCTTCCCACATTTTGGTTGCAGGGAAACGGGCATCAACCCAGCCCATGAAGGCTTTTAATAGATCCATTAATTTTTCCATTACGCTGTTTCCCCATCTACACCGATAATAATGTGTGTATCTGACAGATACATATGCTTTGGCACTACGAGATTAGTCGGTGCCGGAACATTTTTATATACACGACCTGCTAAATCAAAGCGCGAACCATGGCATGGACAAAAATAACCGCCGCGCCATTTGTCACCCAAATCTTCCGGAGCAATTTCTGGTCGATAAGTTGGAGAACAACCTAAATGTGTGCAAATACCAATGACAATTAAATATTCAGATTTAATCGCACGAGAAGCATTTTTAGTATAAGCCGGCTGCTGAGTTTCAACTAATGACGCAGGATCACGTAATTCGTTATTTAATTTCGGCAAATCATTTAAGGTTTTCTCAGTACGACGAAGTACCCATACCGGCTGACCACGCCATTCAACACGCAACATTTGTCCTGGCTGCAGCTTACTAAATTCAGCTTCAACGGGTGCGCCTGCCGCTTTGGCACGGGCACTCGGGTTCCAAGATGCAATAAAAGGGACCGCAGCAAAACCTGCTCCTACAGCAGCAACACCAGAGTATGCCGCTATCGTGAGGAACCGGCGTTTGCCGTTATCGACACCATCTGTCATTAGAAATCTCCCAAAATCGTATTTGAACTAGCAGCATTTTCTGCCCGTTCTAAAATTGTTTAGCGTTATAAACGCAGAAGTACTCTTACTCTTAACTTCTGCTCCGAAGGTACAAACCTTATCCAAAGCAACCAAATATTTGGCGTGCGTATTTTGGCCGATCGCAGCCAGTTGGTCAAGAAGAGTCGAATAAACCCCAGCAGTTCAATAGGTTATACCGGATTTGGAATATCAATAAATTGATGATTTAGAGCGAAATGTGATGCCAAGTGCTCTGCAAAAGCCTGCACGCCGTAGCGCTCAGTGGCATGGTGGCCAGCAGCATAAAAATGCAGCCCATATTCACGTGCAATATGCACCGTTTGCTCAGATACTTCACCGGTTAAATAAGCGTCCACTCCCAGCTCAGCAGCAGCTTCAATATAATTTTGCGCTGCCCCACTACACCAGGCAATAGTATGAATTTGTTCATTATTATCGCCAATATGCAAAGGTTCTCTATCTAAACCAGATGCGATTTTTTGGCTAAAATCGGTCGCTGACATAGGCGTTTTTAAGGTGCCATACATGCCAACAGCATCACTGCCTGCTGGGAAACTGCCGGCTATGTTCAAATTCAGTATTTCTGCCAGTTTAGCGTTATTTCCATATAAAGGATGCGCATCCAGAGGCAAATGATACGCCAGTAAATTAATCCCTGATTCAATCAGGCTACGCACACGTTTATATTTTAAACCGATAATTCGTGCATCTTCACCCTTCCAAAAATATCCATGATGCACCAGTAATACGTCCGCTTCTTCTTTGATAGCGGCATCTATTAATGCTTGGCTCGCCGTCACCCCCGAAACAATTTTTTTTATTTTAGTCTTACCTTCTACCTGCAAACCATTTGGGCAATAATCACGAAATCGCTCGATTTCCAGAACATTGTTTGAATAATTGAGTAAATCTTTTAATTGAATCATGCTGGAAACCTTTTACTCGCTTAGGTTAAGATATCAATGCACGAATACTGAGAAACAAGATAACTGTGTTGCACCCTCCATTATAACTATTGGTGGGGCACGACGAAACCTCTTCAAAATGCTCATGTACTAATCGTACATTCCGCTTTTTCATCAGTTTCGCCTTGTTCTCTCGCTTCTCAGTATCCGTGCCGTAATACCTGAAACAAAAATATGAACAAGTTATTATAATTTAAAGATTAGTTTAACGGAATTACTGATGCGTGTTACCAAACTTATTACATTTATTATTCAATTTGCCACTATAGGTTTAGCAGCAGCTTTTCTTATTTTATATCTTCAATCCGAAAAAGATAAAACGGCACATGAAACGATCACACAATCTAATGCCGAGGTGGTTGAGCTCATTGAATCGGCCCGAACCTCACCAGATACACCGATTACCTCCTACGCCCCTGCGGTAAAAAATGCGGCTCCTGCTGTTGTTAATATTCAAAGCACTAAAGTTATTACCGAACGCCTACACCCCTTAATGAATGATCCTAATTTTCGCCAATTCTTTGGCGGAAGCATAGGTGAACCTCGTAAACGCATGGAATTCAGTCTGGGATCAGGTGTTATTATCAGCCCACAAGGCTATATTCTCACCAACCATCATGTGATCAAAGACGCTGATGAAATTCTGGTTGCATTGCAAGATGGCCGCACAACCATAGCTACGGTTATAGGCACTGATCCTGATACCGATCTCGCGGTATTACATATCAAACTCGACAACATTCCAGCGATAACACTCAGTAAAAGCCACGATATAGACGTGGGTGACGTCGTACTTGCGATTGGTAACCCATTTGGTGTTGGACAAACGGTGACTTCTGGCATTGTCAGCGCAACTGGCCGCGATATGCTTGGCATTAATACCTTTGAAAATTTCATTCAAACAGATGCCGCTATTAATCCCGGTAACTCAGGAGGAGCATTGATTAACTCTTATGGTGAACTCATTGGTATTAATACCGCCATTTACTCACGCAACGGTGGTTCACAAGGTATTGGCTTTGCCATTCCATTAAGTCTGGCAAGAAATGTGTTAACTCAGATTATAGAATTTGGTCATGTTAAACGTGGTTGGTTGGGCGTTGCAATTCAGGATATGAATTCTGAACTTGCAAACTCCTTTGGCTTAAAGCAAGTGTATGGCACGATTGTTAATGGCATCGCTAAATCCGGACCAGCAGATAAGGCCGGCATTAAACCCGGTAATGTTATTACTCATATCAACGGTATTAAAATTAAAAACAGTCGTCA
>JBGMRJ010000155.1:0-3348 GCA_048061315.1 Gammaproteobacteria bacterium | reverse complement strand
TTATCGAATGATTAGTACTAGATTATACAGTGAAATGCATCTTGCCTTTTAAGGATTTAATCTCATGACTGGTAATCGCTTTCTGACATTCCTGGAAAATCAGCTCTTCATCACCCGGGTTGGCATGGCTCAAATAAATTTCTGCCTGATGGGTTAATTTGGCTAAATCAACGGCTAATGTTTCAGGACAATAATGGCCTGCCAATTTACTCAAATGTTGATCCTTGTTGGCAAATGCAGATTCTACAAACAGTAAATCAAGCTTGTCATACTCATTTAAGCGCTGCCATAGATGATCGGTTGTTGAGGTATCGCCACTAAATGCAAAGACACCTGTACTGGTTTCAATCCGATAAGCTACACCCGGAACGATATGATTTACGGTTATCATTTCAATACGCCGATCACCCAGCTGATAAATTTCACCCGGTACCATGGCTTGATATCGAATTGCCGGCTTTTCGCGATTAGGCAATAATGCAAAATCGGGCCAAATAATATTATTAAAAACATGCGCTCTAAGCGCATTTATTGTCACTTCCTGAGCATGAATAACAATGGGTTCGTCACCATGTGATCCGAATACGGTATCGACCAATAATGGTATCCCGGTAATATGATCTAAATGAGAATGGGTTAAAAAAATATGACGTAATTTTTTCATTTGATCCAGATTCAGATCGCCCACACCGGTACCTGCATCAATTAATACATCGTCATCAAGTAAAAATGTTGTTGTACGAAGATCTTCTCCAATACCACCGCTACAACCTAAAACCAGAAGTTCCATCTTCGAGTCAAACCTGCAAATTTTTCATAAACTGTATATTCGTTACATTATATGTTATTTAAGCAATAACTTACCTGAATCGCAAGAATTGCACAAATAATATTCACCCTGTCAAATTGAATGATTTTAATGACTTACATGTGGTTAAGTGTAGGTCGATATATAATTTTATGAAACTATAATTTTCTTAAATACTAACTAGTTTGCATAAATAGCACACAAAAACCCTATCTTTTTTCTTTAACATTATGCCATCATATTGTTTATATACAAATTATGGAAAAATTATGTCCTTTTTGAGCATCATCACTAGCCTGCTTTATGTTTTTTGCGCGGTTTTATTCTTTTTACGCCTACTCAATAAGCCTATCGGTGCTTTCAATAAAAAATCCATTCTAATGAGTATCGGGGTTATCGGTAGCGTGTTACATTTTTATATTCTAACGCAAGTTATGAATACTCCACTCGGAATAGACATTAGTATTTTTAGTATCCTGTCACTAACAAGCTGGTTGATTTTAAGCTTACTGTTACTGGCAATGCTAAGATACCCGGTTGAAAATCTGGCTATCATTATAATGCCGCTAGCAGCATTCTTTATAATTTTACGATACATTAGTCCGCATCATTTTTATTTAAATGATACTTTATCACCAGGTTTGATTTCTCATATTTTATTATCGATATTATCTTACAGCTTGCTCAGTATTGCCGCGGTTCAAGCGATTTTATTGTACATACAGGAACGACACATCCGAAATCGTCATCCAGGTGGTTTTGTGCGTGCTTTACCGCCATTGGAAACCATGGAAACCTTATTATTTCACATGATAACGATTGGCTTCCTGTTGTTAAGTGTTTCGCTTTTAACCGGCATTTTTTATCTGGATAATATTTTTGAACAACATCTGGTTCATAAAACCTTATTATCTATTTTGGGTTGGATAACCTTTGCGATTTTACTGTGGGGGCGACACCAATTTGGCTGGCGTGGCCGAACCGCCATTAAATGGACGATATCCGGGTTTGTATTATTAATGCTAGCGTATTTTGGTTCGAATTTTGTCATGCAATTAATATTAAAGTGAGAAATCCCGATTACTTGCGTATACTGTTACTAAGTTAATATATAGGCTCTGCTTTTTTGAACGAACTACCGCTTAGCGTATTATTTATTTCACTAATAATACTTCTAATCATATCCGGCTTCTTCTCTGGTTCTGAAACCAGCCTGATGAGCCTTAATCGTTATCGTCTACGGCATCTGGTGAATAAAAACAACCCGGGTGCAAAACGAGCACAACGGCTATTAGACTCTCCTGATCGTCTAATCGGGCTAATATTATTAGGCAATAACCTTGTTAATATTTTAGCCGCATCAATAGCAACCATAATAGGCTTACGCCTGGGGCAAGATTCCGGTGTGGCAATAGCCACAATTGCATTAACCTTTGTTGTTCTTATCTATTCTGAAGTAACTCCGAAAACGCTTGCAGCCCGGAATCCGGAACGGTTTGCATTCCCGGCATCCATTATTTTAGAGCCGTTAGTGAAATTAATGTCACCGTTTGTTAATACTATTAATTTCATTACAAAACTCAACTTTAAACTATTTGGTATCGATTCAGAGCAAACGCAATCAGATCATCTTAGCTCAGAAGAACTTCGCACTATTGTAGATGAAGCCGGTAAATTAATCCCGAAAGGTCACCAGGATATGCTATTGAGCATTCTTGATCTGGAGAAAGTAACGGTTGATGATATTATGGTGCCACGTAATGAAATTATTGGTATTGATTTATCAGATGATTGGGATGTAATTTTAAATCAATTAAAAACTTCATCACACACGCGTCTCGCTGTATTTGAAGGTGACATCGAAAATTTTCGTGGCTTTGTTCACATGAGAAATATGATTCCACTAATACTCGGGAAAAACTCAAATAAAGAAGATTTTATTAAACGTCTCCGTAAACCGTATTTTATTCCTGAGAATGTTTCACTACATACCCAACTTTCAAATTTTCAAAAAGAGAAACACCGTATTGGCATAGTTGTAAATGAATATGGCGACATTCAGGGATTGGTTACTCTTGAAGATATACTTGAAGAAATTGTTGGCGAATTTACAACCGACCCTGCTCAACTATCGCGTGATATTAAACAACAGGAAGATGGTAGTTTTATTGTTGATGCCAGTATTTCGATTCGTGAAATAAACAAAGCATTTAATTGGAGCTTAAATATTGCAGGACCCAAAACACTCAATGGTTTAATTACGGAATATCTTGAATACTTGCCAGAACCTGGAACCAGTTTACGGTTAGATAACTATCCGATAGAAATATTACAAACTACTTCGAACACCGTTAAAACGGTTCTGATAATACTCAATGAAACTAATTCTGATTCAAAAGAACCTGTAACCCCAAATTAATTACACAAAATAGCACATTTAACCTAAAATTTTAGCTATCGTGACCGTTAAACTCTGTAGGCAATTTTGTCATTTTGCATAGGTATCGTATGTAAAATTAAAAATTAGTGTCTATAATTTA
>JBGMRJ010000154.1:0-3424 GCA_048061315.1 Gammaproteobacteria bacterium | reverse complement strand
TAGTAACCGCATTAACAACCGCATTGTTTTGTTTTTCAGGCTGACTTGAATCACACGCAATAAAACTCAGTAATACAATACTCATTGCAAAGTAATTTAAACTAATTTTGAAAGTTTTCATTTTAAAATTTATCCCTTATTAACCTCTCTGACCCATTTTTTTAAAATTCAATTTTATATCTTTAATCATTTAGTAATGACGCCAATCAAAAACCAAACGAAGACCAACAGACCAAACTGTATGTAGAGGTTGCGAAAGACCATTGATAACGACTGGTTCAGTATCGTGTGGAATATCAGCGCTGGTATATAACTGGATAGTGACGGATGAACTCTGGTTGCTCGCGAAAGATCGATATGGACGATATTCCAGTATTGGTAAATCGACCAGTATTGATTTAAATTTGGCTAACCGTAGCGGTTCTGTGGCTGAATTGTCCGGTATAATTAATTCATCAGTATTATTTCTGCCATAAAGAGTAACACCAATTTCCCGACCGAGTACAAACTGAAAACGACCTATTGTCGTCGCCATTCCTTGCTGCCAGGGTATCAAACCACCATTACCAGCAGTGACTGCCATATTGGTATAAGCCGTTTCGTTAAATAAATACATGGGTGACATCCAGAACAGGTCGGTTGGAATCAGGTAAAATGGCATTCGAAACCGGAAACTAACACCAGTCCGGGCAGGAATCGCTGCACTGAAAGTTCCGCTATCAGATGATTGCAAAGAGTCAATAAAATTATTGCTAGAAGCAGTGTCACTACGAAAACCAAGAGAAACAAAGACCAGCCCATCACCCGATTCATTCATTACGCCATCCATTCCAAAACCCGCACGAAAGGATAAATCAAGACCAATTGTCTTTCCTTTGTTAGTCTGAAAATCTAAATAGCCACCATCACTAACTCTTAAATCAATTGAACCTGCTAATCCAATAAACGATCCCACTTCACTGCGAAACCGTGGCAATGAACCATATTCGCTACTCAAACCCGGTATTGGTGTATTACTAATCGTTTCACTAATAACTTTTTTATAATCATCAAGGCTTGTATGTTGTGGAAAGTGGTTTTGTGTGCATACATTGAAATTTTCAGAATTAGCAGCAAATGGTGAAATAGTATATTCATAACCAGGGTTAGTACCATTAACTATATCCAGTAGCTGTTTTAAACTGATACTAATAGTTTTTGCTGCTAACTCCTCATCCTGCTGTCGCATATGCGCATCACCCATCAATACAATAGGATATAAATCTCGATTCCAGGTATATGTTTCAATACCATTTTGATTATAATAATTATGCGTGCCTAAACGTTGTGATACTTCACCCCAGGTTCCGGCAACATGCCCGGCTGCAAAAACATCTTCAAGAAAATGCAAAGCGAAAGCTTCATCGGCCAGCATCGAACGCGTGATTTGTTGCTGTTGTTTTTTGGATAGTTGCGGTTCGTTAGCAAGACGGCTTGCTTTTTGAAGTGCATATATGTGATACAAGGAATAAACACCCATGGCATTAATATTAGCGCCAGAGCTTAATGCAAGCTTGGCATAATCCCGGATGGTCGTTTGTGAAGCGGGGCGGGCAATAAGAAAATGTGCGGTATTTGAGCTTGCCCGGGTTGCATATAAAGGATCGGCTCGTAACAGTTTCGTATCGGCAGTGCGTAAAGCATTTAAACGTATTGCTCTATTTTGGTGTTTTTTTATCTGTTCTGAAATTGTTTTAGAATTATCAAAAATTCGTTCCTGTTCAATATTAAAATTTTCAACTGGAATGCTATCAAGTTTAACCTTAAGTTGAGCTGAAACATTGGCAATCTCAAGTAACCAGTTCTCGTTAAGAATAAAGTCCAGCATTTCATTGCTGGAGCAGGAATGATCACCTGCAATGGCGCTAAACGCAGCCCAATCCAGACATGTTGTATTCAAAACCGGTGTCGAATTTGCCGCATTTTCACATAATCTTTTTTCAAATCCTATTCGACTATCACGCCATAAATTATCTAAATCAGTCCGGTATTTCTCAGGTAAGATTTTCACAGTCTGAATCGCTATATCACGATGTTCAGAGTAAACCCATGAATAGGCAGTATTTGGCAGGAATATTGAAAGAACGACTATAACGCTAAGTAATCTGGAACTCATATTAAATAACCCAGAGCGAAAATTCATTTGTAATAATATCCATAATTCTGCATATAATTTACTGTATCGCATATTTATAATTAAATGAAATTTTGTCCAATATTATTTAGTAATTTCAATTTATATGACTATTTATTTCGACTAAAAAAGTTGGCTATAAAAAATAAATATATTATCGTTTTATAATACAGGACATTTCTACATTATCTTACCTGCTGGATTTCCTAAGATCAGCTTGTCAATTTTATGCTATCGAATTTGCGTACTAAAAATACGAAGTAAAATTCATAAAAACATTCCAGTCATTTTTCAGCGCTGAGTTTTTATCACGGCGAAACGTTCTAAGATCTTTGTCATAATTTTGCTGCATTAATAGCGACCATGTCAGTGTCGGTGTGATCTTACCCATAACAGTAACATCCAGATTTCCAGATCCTTCACCTGACAGTACACCATCGAAAAAACGCGTGTAGGAAGGCCAAAATTGTATACTTGCTCCCTCCCACCAGGTGCCTGGTACATAAACCAATAACGGTGATATATTGACACCTACACCATTATGGAATACAAATTCCTTGTCCCAGGCATTAACCAGATTAACGGGTAAAAATAGACTCCACTGTTTGTTAATTCCAAATGCCGGCAAGCCACCAAATGACAATACATTTTGACCATCAGTACCTTTCAGTGTCCCGGCCATTTGTAAATCTACCTGGGTAGCCCAACCTCGATAACCGGATGTAATTGTGTAATCCATATCAAAAAGATGAAACCACCTTACACGTGGATTAGTCAGCCCACTATTACTACCGGGAATTGCATCGCCAGAATGTTTACCGTAGCCTATATTAAAAAATACCATGTCTTTTTTTGACAACCCGATATTACCGGCAACTCGCACTTCCACCATACTTTCACCGTTGGTGTAATCAACATATCGCGGCCCCACTCCGACGAAGGTATAAATTTTTGTTGGATCGGATGTATCTATCTTTTTTTCTTGTGCGAATACTGTAGTAGACATAACAAAACTGGCAAGAATACAAAAGATAAATAATTTTTTTTGAGTGATGTACATTTATTAACTCCATAGTAAGAATTAAACTGCTTTTAAATCAGTGCTAAGTAAAAACTACCATGATTTTTAAGGCCTATAGTGACAATAGATCGATAGTTTTATTCAATATAATCAAGTAGTCGATTAGTTTACAAATATATGAAAATTCAAACTACCCAAATACTGACGATATTACATTTGATCAATTTTAA
>JBGMRJ010000153.1:0-3503 GCA_048061315.1 Gammaproteobacteria bacterium | reverse complement strand
TTGCTAATAATCCTAAATTCAAACTTAGAATATTAATTTATCAATTAGAAGAATTTTTATCTCAGAATCATCAAATATTAGAACTATCACGCCGACTATCAACATGCATTTCGATTAAGCTTTTAAATAAAGATCAACAGCATTTTAATTTTAGTTATATATTGGTGGATGATGAAGGTGTCATTTATCAGGAAGAATCCGATCGTTACGATAGTATTATTGAATATAATAACAAACGGAAAAATTTGGAATTAACTCGACAATTTAACGAGGCCTGGGAACATGGAGTTCGAGATAGTAATTTATACAGTTTAAATATTTGATGCGCTCTTTTCTTTTATTAGTAATACTGTTATTTCCAATATGTGCCTTTAGTACTCATGCACCTACTAATGATGATATTAGAGAAACTACCATATTATTAAAACATCGTAATGCCAGTGATGTTATTCCCTTTCTAAAACCGCATTTAGCCGAAGACGGTCGAATTTCCGGTCTGGATAAAAGTATTACCATTAAATCACATGATTCCAATATCGATGAGTTAATGATAATTATTGGTGATTTGGATCGAATGGACTACATGAAGTTAATCATTTCTATCTCCATGAATATAAATGCAGTACATAATCTAAACACTCGAAGTCTTCAAGTCGGTGCAAACACTTGGACTAAAATCAGTTATGGGATATCATATTCAAAACGTTTTCGGGAAACACTTGCAAATGGACATTTAGTTGAAAAAATAAAATATGTAAAAGTCATTGAAAGCTTCCAAATTTACACCAAGATTGACAAATCACATAAAAAATTTACATTAAAATTAAGATTGGCAGAAGACGATTCTACCGACATTGATGAACAACCAGAACTCAATCCAGTCGAAGTTGATGAACTGGCGGATAATACTTTAGAAATTAAAATACCAGGCAAAATGAATGAATGGATACATTTAGGTGATGCAATAAAATCACTTTATGTTAATCTGGATGAAGATCCTAAAACCAGTCTAGAACGTCAACAACTAACCAGTAAAATGGGCATAAAAATACAGTTGCTACAATAATAATGAATACTAATAAATTTCCGGTTCGCTATACCGTTAACTGCAAAAGCCATGAAGCACATTTATTTGAAATAACGTGCACGATTGAAACTCCAAATCCTGACGGGCAGATAATATCCTTACCTAACTGGATTCCCGGTAGTTACATGATTCGTGATTTCTCTAAAAATATAACTGAAATACATGCAAAAAATCACTCTGGTGAACTTACACTACAAAAAATAAATAAAAATACCTGGCAATGTGCCAAATCAACTTCATCTATTATTATTCGCTACACTGTTTACGCATTTGATTTGTCAGTCCGTTCGGCTCATCTTGATACGTCACATGCTTTTTTTAATGGCACCAGTGTTTTTATGATGGTTCAGGGTTTTGAAAATTCACCCTGCTCTGTCGATATTATACAACCAACTGATAGCCACTATAAAAACTGGAAACTTGCAACAACACTCTCAAGCGATAACCCAGGTAATTATGACTTTGGTGAATATTATGCAAATGACTACGATGAATTAATAGACCATCCTGTTGAAATGGGTGATTTTTCAGTTATTAAATTTAAACCAAAAAATATAGATCATGAAATAGTTCTAACCGGCCGACACACTACAAATCAAAAACGACTGGCTGACGAATTAACAAAAATATGTGAAACCCACATTGATTTATTTGGTGAATTTCCGGATATTAAACGGTATCTATTTTTAACCATGGTTGTCAGTAATGGCTATGGTGGTTTGGAACATCGCGCATCAACCAGTTTAGTTTGTTCTCGAAAAGACTTAATCAATGCCGATAGCAGCAAAACATCAAAAGAATATCGCCAATTTTTAGCACTCTGTAGCCATGAATATTTTCACACCTGGAATGTGAAACGAATAAAACCATCAGCTTACCTGCCATACAATCTGGACAATGAAGTTTATACACAACAATTATGGGCGTTTGAGGGTATCACCTCTTATTATGATGAACTGGCACTTGCCCGATCAGCTGTTATAACAACTGACAGTTATCTTGAGTTATTAAGCCAAACCATTACCCGTGTCTGGCGGCAATATGGCCGGTTAACACAATCCGTTGCTGAATCCAGTTTTGATGCCTGGACCAAATTTTACAAACAGGATGAAAACGCTCCTAATGCGATAGTCAGTTATTATACCAAAGGAACGCTTATCGCTTTTGCACTGGATTTAACCATCAGAGCCGAAACAGAGAATGCATTATCATTAGATGACATTATGAGACACTTATGGCAGGAGTATGGTAAAAAGAAAATCGGTCTTAAAGAAGCTGAAATCGAAAAAATTATTAGTAAATTAACCAATATTGATTTTACTGATTTCTTTAATCGATATTTATACGGTACCGAGGATCTTCCCTTAGCTGATCTGTTTAATAACGTGGGTATTGATATTAAATTTCGTGCTGCTGAAAACCAGACCGATTTAGGTGGTAAAGACGTTAGCGAAAAATCTTTAAATAAAGTTTCACTTGGGATTAAAACCAAAACTTTAAATAACCGGGCTATAATACAGCACGTTATCAACAATAGTTGTGGCCAACAAGCCGGATTGTCTTCTGGTGATGAACTGGTTTCATTTGATGGACTTAAAGTCACAACTTCTAACTTGACTGCCTTATTATCGGAATATGTGATAAATGATAAAATCGAGATATATGCGTTTCGCAGAGATGAGCTAATGAAATTTGACGTTATATTAACAGCTGCACCACTCGACACCTGTGTATTATCGATTAATGCCAACGCCTCAAAAGAGCAGAACGCTTTTCGTTCACTGTGGTTGCATTCTAAAAATTAACTGATAGTAAAATAACATTACAATCTTTTTGTTAAAATCATTTTAATTTCACTGTCTGTCAATACGATCGGATTGGTTTTCATACTACTGCCCCGACTATCTGCAACTATTCTTTTAAAATCGTCTTTAGTAACACCATATTGAGAAAGTCTGGGCAACTCAAAAAGTTCAGTCCAGTCATTTAAGATACTCACTAAATTAGAGAAAGACATAATATCGTTTATTCTGAAATCTTTAGAAATTAATCTACCGATAGTGGCATATTTAACTAGTGCAATATTTTCATCATCTCGTTCTTGCATTGCTGATATATTTAATTGTGTTGCTTCAGCCAACAATGTTCCGCAAACTACGCCGTGCGGTATTGGGAAAAAAGCGCCTAGAGGTGATGCCAGTCCATGAACTGATCCTAAGCCTACTTGAGCTAGAGTAATACCGGATAGTAATGATGCATAAGCCATTTTGTTACGACCAAACCGAGCTTTGTCTGTATCGCCACCATGCCAGGCTAAAATAAAACCTTCGATAACGGCTTTAATACCGTCTAGCGCTAATGCATCGGTAAAACTATTTGCTCGAGTTGAAACATACGATTCGATTAATTGCGTAAA
>JBGMRJ010000152.1:0-3516 GCA_048061315.1 Gammaproteobacteria bacterium | reverse complement strand
CCAGAAACACAATTTCGTAGTGTCGCATAATGCTCCTTACGGGTTTTGCCATTTTTATCTGACAAGGAGTTGATTGGATTTTATAACTCCCGCTTCCAGGAATAAACCAATGATATTTAGTGAACGCGGATTATACGGAGTATTATAGCTTATTACAAGACTATCCAGCTCCTAATATGGTTAATATAATTAAAAAAATAACCATTAATTTCAATAGATTAGACAATTATATCTGATATTATTTGTTACTACGTTGTCGAACAACTTCATACATACAAATTCCGGCAGCAACCGAGATATTCAAGCTGGAGACACTACCAGACATCGGCAGGCTCATTAAGGTATCACAATGCTCACGAGTTAAACGTCGTAGCCCCTTGCCCTCAGCGCCCATTACAATTCCGACAGCACCGTTAAAATCAGTATTGAAGACTGATGAGTGTGCTTCCGAATCTGTCCCATAAAGCCATATTCCGGTTTGTTTGAGCATTTCCATAGTACGAACTAAATTTGTAACCTGGTATAACGGTAATGTTTCAACTGCACCACTCGCAACTTTACGCACAGTGGCGGTTAAGCTACAGGATTTGTCACGTGGAATAATAACACCATGCACACCTGCGGCATCGGCACTGCGTAAACAGGCTCCTAAATTATGGGGATCCTGGATACCGTCTAATAATAACAAGAAAGCAGATTCATCCAATTCGCTGAGCATCGTTTCGAGCGCTTTTTCATCGAGGGTGGTCGTTTGTTGCGATGATGCGACAAAACCCTGGTGCTTGGCGTTTTTAGTTTTGTCATCTAAAAGTTCACGTTTTATTCGTTTAGCGGAAATACCAGATAAACGCGCTAAATCAACTATCTCTTTGGCACGATCATCATGACGCCCGGCATCAACCCATAATTCTTCTATTGTTTCAGGTTCATGTTTCAAGACCGATAAAATCGCATGATGACCATAAATAATATTTTGTTTAGCTTTATTACCCCTGGATTTATTACCCCTCGATTTAATATCCTGGTCAGTGATCATTTTCTTTTACGGGTTTTGTGTCGTTTTGATTTTGGCTTTTTTGATTTCTTTTTATCTTTAATTCTTGCTCGATTATCAGGTAGTTCATCTTTATCGGCTAATTCAAAATCAATTTGACGCTCATCCAGATTCACTCGTACAACTCGAATTTGAACCTTATCAGCTAAACGAAAAATACGATTACTGTGTTCTCCAATCATGCGGTGATGCACTGCATCAAATTGATAATAATCATTACCCAGAGCAGTAACGTGCACCAAACCTTCTACAAAAATATCTTCGAGTTCGACAAACAATCCGAAACCGGTTACACCGGTTATAATACCGGTAAATTCTTCGTCGACATGGTCTTGCATAAATTCGCATTTTAACCAGTCGATGACATCCCATGATGCTTCATCGGCTTTACGCTCAGCAGCCGAACAATGCACACCAAGCTCATGCACTTGTTTTTCATTCATATAAAATTTTTCGGGCTGTTTGCCATCAACCAAATGCGTGATTGCGCGATGCACCATCAGATCGGGATAACGTCGAATTGGCGAAGTAAAATGAGCAT
This sequence comes from Gammaproteobacteria bacterium, assembly GCA_048061315.1. Classification (GTDB taxonomy): domain Bacteria; phylum Pseudomonadota; class Gammaproteobacteria; order UBA6429; family Thiohalophilaceae; genus CAYQUC01. Next base: position 1,921 of record JBGMRJ010000152.1, on the reverse strand, counting down.
AACTCTCAAATGCCAATCCAAAGTGTCCTATATTTTTACTGTCATAAACAGCTTGTGACAAACTGCGTAACATGACCGTTTGAATTAAGCGCTGATCTACCCTACCTGCAATCGAAGCAAGTAGTTTTGCATAATCAGCGGGTTCAGGATCCAGGCCACCACTTAACTCTAAACCTAACTCTTTTAGAAATGAACGAACATCATTTAATTTATCTTTTCCAGGGCCTTTATGATTACGGTATAAAGTTGGAATTTTATTATTGTTTAAGAACCCGGCAGCTGCAACGTTTGCGGCCAACATACATTCTTCAATTAAACAATGTGCTTCATTGCGATAAACAGGCACAATTTTTTCTATTTTACGGTTATCACCAAACTGTATCTTAGTTTCGGTTGTTTCAAAATCAATTGCACCCCGTGATTGACGCGATACTCTTAATACTTTGTATAAATCATATAAGCTTTTCAGATGCGGTACTAAATTCTGGTGTTGTTGAATTAATTTATCATCGTTATCGACTAAAATTGCGGCAACGTCAGTATAAGTAAAACGACAGTGTGAACGCATTACCGCCTGATAAAATTTATAATTGGTCATTTCACCATTCGAGCTAATGTTCATTTCGCAGACCATACATAAACGATCCACATCAGGATTTAGCGAACATAATCCATTGGACAATATTTCGGGTAACATTGGGATTACCCGCTCGGGGAAATACACCGAGGTGCCACGCTCGCGCGCTTCTGCATCTAATCCGGTGCCTGGTTTCACGTACGATGAAACATCGGCAATTGCTACCAATAAGCGCCAACCACTTTTAGTTGTTTCACAAAATACTGCATCATCAAAATCACGTGCATCTTCACCATCAATGGTAACCAGTGGTGTATTACGAAGATCGTTCCGGCCTTTTATTGCGGACTCAGGAACAAATGCCGTTAAATTCTCGGTTTCGATCTCGACCATTTGCGACCATTCCTGTCGGAGTCCATGACTGCGAATGGCAACATCTATTTCCAGGCCTTCATCAAGGTGCTCGCCTAATATCTCGATAACGCGACCAACTGCCTGTCGAAATTTACTCGGGAATTCCAGCATTTCTACTACAACTATTTGACCATCAACTGCGCCATATAATTGTTCTTCGGGTACTATAATATTTTGGGTGAAACGTTTGTTATCGGGAGTAACGAATCCTACGCCGGTACTACTATGGATATAACGACCAACAATACGGGTGGTCTTACGTTCTACTATTTCAACTATCGCACCTTCTAATCGCCCACGTCGATCCTCTCCAATTATTCGAGCAATAACACGATCACCGTGTAAAACTGCGCGCATTTCCTTGGCTGATAAAAATAAATCTTTATCACCCTGGTCTGGAATTAAAAATCCAAATCCATCTTTGTGAGCAGATACCACACCCTGCTCTAAATCCATCTTGTTTAACAAGCAATATGCACCGCGACGATTTCGCATTATCTGGCCATCACGCTCCATCGCCCGAATTCGCCTTCGTAATGATTCAATATCACGTCGATTACTAATTTCCAGTATATTAATCAATCGATTCATATTGACCGGCACACCGGCTTTTTCGATCTCTTTTAATATAAACTCACGACTCGGAATGGGGTGTTCGTAGTTATTCGCTTCTCGTGAAGCATGCGGATCGTCACTATTTATTTTTATGTGTTTTACCATATTATCTATTATACACTAGCTGAAAAATGTACACTGATTTATCGTATAAAAACGACTCATTTCGTATAACAGTGACGACAGAGATTCATCTGTATTGAAAACGACACTAAATTGACAAGCTTTAGTCGGTTGGTTAAAGTTCATTTGAATTTCATGCCGAGGTGGTGGAATTGGTAGACACGCTAGCTTCAGGTGCTAGTGGGGGCAACC
>JBGMRJ010000151.1:0-3566 GCA_048061315.1 Gammaproteobacteria bacterium | reverse complement strand
TAATGATAAGTAATACTAAACGCACCATAATTTTCTCGTGTATTAGTAAGTGTGGTTCTGGAACTTAACGAGGTTACTTGAAATACAAATGCACTATGCCCAATACTCCACACGACACCACTAGAAACCTGGTTTTGAAAATGTTCTAAAGGAACAGAGTGACTATCTTTAAAAGTATTACCATCAATTAAGATATCATTTAAAATTATTCCGGCTCGACCGCCAAAAAAAATGTAGAAGTCATTATTAGCCGAAACGGATAGTGGATTAACTTGTCTATCAGCCTGTAACGAAAAAGATTGAAAACTGGTTTGCAGGTGACTCCCCCATCTTATGGCAAATCCTGCTTTTGTTGCTGATTCAAGATTACCGATTCCAGCACCCGCCAGGCCCAACAAATCAAATTGAAGTCCATCACCTTGTGTTCGATAAAGATTCCAGATACGGTGAGCTTCAATTTTGAAAACAATTTCATTTCTTATTTGATTATCCCAACCATTTGCTTTATCTGAACCTGTAATATTGTGAATAAAATTTTGTGTTTGTTCTGCTAAAGCATTCGGTCCAACTGTACCGAGATAAAAAGATAATTGATCTGTTATGTCATTATCCCAGGCATAGAGTGTACCTTGCCAGGCTAATAAACCAGCGTAAGGAACATCGTTTGCAATTAATTCAGTTTTAGTAAGATCATTGGGTGTTTGCATTCGTTGAAAAAACATATGAGCGACACCATGTCGCTTATTTTTCATGGTGTTTATATAAAGATCTTTGGTGAGCCAAATTAACCAGGGTGGTAGGTTAGACTCATTGAATTCCTTAAATGGACCTTTCCCAAAGGTAATACCTGTGCCGTTAGTATAACCATTATCATCGCCAACAAAAATATCATTTTCAAAGGTGAAAGTAAAAAATTCAGGTGTTTTTTCTTCGGCTGATCCTATCGTAGTAGAGAAAAACATAAATATCAGAACGATAACACAATCTCGGTAACAGGAAACGAGTAAGATACTATTTTTAACCATAGTTTTTTAGCAGTCTATTTAGAAAATACACTCTAGTATGACAACGATATTTTAGAAATGTTTTACTACTATTTAATTATATTGTCTTTTACACCAGAAACTTAAGTATTACGCTATAAAGGTGGCATTACGATTTTGGTTTGAACTGTTCAGAGTAAAATTCACTCGTTTTTTTAATATCGTGTTGTGCATACAATTCATCAAAAAACTGATATATCTGTTTAATATCAAAATCAATATTAACTGGTTTTAGACCTTCATCATTTGTATCCAGTGGGATTAGCCCTGTTAGTACTGCTCGGTAATGCTCAGGATCATCAATGTGACCAAGTGTCCGTATAAATAAATTAAGTTTATCTATTGTGAATGAATGATTTTTAATTAGAATCATTAAATCGAATAAGTCTCGTGATCGAACCCTATCTGCCAACAGTAATATTTTTGCAACTTTTAAACCATCAATACCTAATATTTTAAATTGTTTGTCGTGATTTTGTATCGTTTCACAATGTGAGTAGAAATCACGTTGTTGAGTTGTTTTTCCATGAACAAAAAAAGTAAGTTTGATACCATCGATACTATAATCACGTGCAAAATCGCGTAAATTGTTTCCAGTATTTATTTTAAACTGCGAGACAGAGGTTATATCCGTTAGATCATGAACAGCGAAATTTTCAAATCGTAGGCGATTAATAAATTCATCGATTATTTCAATGGGGAGTTTAACGGTATAACAAGCAAAATCAAAATCAAGACTAATACGGTGTTTTATTTGTAATGCGAGTGCCGTTCCACCCACTAATATAAAATTTTGTAATTCAGGTGAATCAAGTAAAATAGCGAATAAAGCCTTTGTCTTGTCCGGCAACACTGACTCGTCAATGATTTTCATACTACGATTTATTCTCCGAATTCAGTATTGTATTTTGGGCAATCTTTATTCCTTCACGAATATGTGACAGTAACTTTAGAATAGTGTTGTATTGTGCAGTATCGACAAAGTGCATCGTTTCTGTTTCTATTCGTGAAAGTCCAAAATAATGTGTAATTCGTAATATGTCGTTAAAACGTGTTTTCGCTAAAACTGAATGAATAAATGCAGTGTTAGTCATGTCCGGGTTTGACCAGTGATAGGGAAATTCCATCTCCAAGTGTTGTGATAATGTTTCGTTGGTTTTAGTGTTGTAAGTAAGGCGTGTTTCCTGGACTGAATATAATGACTCAGATTTAATCGGGTAGTGATTTGCTCTTTTAACGATAGCCAAATTCAGCCCAACAGCGTGTAGCGCCGAAATGACTTTTCCTATTTCGGCGGTTTCTTTACCCCGCTCAAGCTCAGATAAGAACCGTATTCCAACATCACTATTCTCGGATGTTTGTTGTAGTGTGATACCGGCATCTTTGCGTTCGGTACGAATTAACTCGCCCAATTCGGCGGTATTATTGATAGATGCTTTGATTAATTTCATACTACCTTAATATACTGTTCAGGATTTATTGTCAATATTATTATCCCGTACGGGTAATTATTATAGCTGTGGGAGCGTGATTTTATACACAGCTTGATATGAATTACATTGTTAGCCCATATTAACAAACAGCATTATTCAAACGTTATCGTGTTTGCATCCTGGTGAATGTATGCGATGATTTATCAATGTCCCTCGAACAATTTCATCCTGCGGTATCACACTGGTTTAACCAGGCTTTTGATGCGCCGACCGAAGTGCAGCTACAGGCATGGCCTTCGATTAAGGCGAATAATCCGACACTAATTGCAGCACCAACCGGTTCGGGTAAAACATTGGCAGCATTTTTAGCATCGATTGATTCGTTGATCTGTTTGGGGCAACAGCAGGGATTACCGGAGACAACTCAAATTTTGTATGTTTCACCGTTGAAGGCATTATCTAATGATATTGAAAAAAACCTTCAATTACCGCTAAACGGTATTCGGGATGCCTTACTGGAATCAGGCCATGCTGATATTCCGGTTACTGCAGCAGTCCGTACTGGTGATACAACACAATCCGAGCGCAGTAAAATGCGCCGCACGCCACCGCATATTTTAGTTACCACTCCTGAATCGCTTTATTTATTATTGAGTTCAGCATCCGGTCGTGAAATGTTACAGGATGTTCGTAGTGTGATTATCGATGAAATTCATGCACTGGCTGGAAATAAACGAGGAGCCCACTTAAGTTTATCATTACAACGTTTGTCTGCATTGTGTTTCAATCATCATGGTGAAACACCTGTTCGAATTGGATTATCGGCAACGCAAAAACCCATTGAGGATATGGCACAGTTTTTAGTAGGGGATCAACAAGACTGCACTATTGTTGATACCGGTCACATTCGTGAGCGTGATCTTGCTATTGAGTTGCCAGAAACACCGTTGGAAGCGATTTTATCGAACGATGCCTGGGATGAAGTTTATGATCGGCTTTGTAGTTTTACAGATGATCACCGAACAACCCTGGTTTTTGTCAACACCCGGCGTTTGGCTGAACGTACCGCACATCATTTAGCGGAACGACT
>JBGMRJ010000150.1:0-3759 GCA_048061315.1 Gammaproteobacteria bacterium | reverse complement strand
GGGTGCTGTAATGCATATTCGACAGTCGCTTCTAAATATCCGAGTTTACTACCGCAATCAAAACGTCGGCCTTCGAATTGACAGGCATTAACAGTTTCATGTTGTAGTAAATGTTCAATAGCATCAGTTAATTGAATTTCGCCACCGGCTCCCTTTTGGGTCTCATTTAATAACTCGAAAATTTTGGGAGTTAAAATATAGCGCCCTACCACACTCAAATTCGATGGGGCATCTTCCGGCTTGGGCTTTTCAACAATGCCATCGAGTTGATACAGGTTTTTTGGCAACTTGGTAGTTAAATTGGGTTTTATCACACCGTAATTTTGTGTATTTTGTTTTGGCACTTCTTCAACTGCCAGCACGCTGTGTTCAAATTGCTCATAAATTTTTACCAGTTGCTGCATGCAGGTATTATTTTGATTATTGATTAAATCATCGGCCAGAATAACAGCAAAAGCATTATCACCAACAACGGGTGCGGCACACAATACTGCATGCCCCAGACCTAATGGTTCGGCCTGACGAATGTAGATACAGGTAACATTTTTTGGGACGATACCTTGCACTAATTTCAATAACTCTGTTTTCCCCTTTTTTTCAAGCTCAGATTCCAGTTCATAGGCTTTGTCGAAATGATCTGAAATGGAATTTTTAGTTCTGCCGGTAATAAACACCATTTGAGTCATGCCTGCCGAGACAGCCTCTTCAACTGCATATTGAATCAGTGGTTTGTCTACAATCGGTAGCATTTCTTTGGGATTGGCTTTGGTTGCGGGTAAGAAACGGGTCCCCATACCAGCAACTGGGAAAACAGCGGTTTTAATTTTTATCATAGTTTTATATTGATTATAATTTACTGTCTAAACGAAAAGTGTTTGTGGCCATAATAACTTGTTATTACCGGAATACTAATGCCAATAAAATGTGCGATTTCGTTCGGGTAAAACGTTACTTTCCAACCTGGAAATACATATTCAGCTAATACCACACTTATCAGCCACACCTGAATAATAGCAACACCATTAACAATTGCAAAATAACTGAATTCTTTTAACGGATGCTTACCACTCGGTGAAAATACTAAAAGTCGGGTTAATACATAAGCTGTAATCATGCCGATGATATAGGCGATTATTACCGACACTCTGAAAGAATACACTGAATTGATCAGAATTCTGCTGATGAAATTGATTAACGCCGCAAACCCTCCTACGAGTAGAAATCGGATGAATTCCGGATTTGTTAATAATGATTTAACCATGGATTCAGGATTTATAACATCGCAATTTTTCGACCTAGCGCCACACTTTCTGTGATCGACCGATCTTCGGGATAATAATGTGAGGTATCCGCAATGTATAAGCCATCAATTTCAGAGTTGATTGGGGGTAAGTCATTTAAAAAACCAGGCCCGCAGATAGGTTGTGCAAAACCATAACGAGATACTGACACATCAATAACATCGTCATTTGTTAAATTTGGATTTATTGTAAATAAATAGTGTTTCGATTCATCAATAAATTCCTGATCGGCATTTTTATATTTTACGTGATCCTGCGGCATGTAAAATGGCACATAAACAATATGCTCCGGTTGGTTTGATTCTGTTAGGTTTGGGTATAAATTGCTATATTCAATTATTCCAGGAATTTCAATGCCATCGGTATTTATGTTTAACCAAAAGTTGCAGGTTACTTTTTGTTTTAATTTGAAAATTAAACAAACCACACCAATATTTTCAAGTTGACTATATTGATTTAATATTTCTTGCGGTAGATCAGGTAACAATTTGGGTATAAAAGGCAATGGAATTGTAGAAATTATTTTTTCATACTGAATTTTTTGACCATTAATCACTAAACCGGATACCGTGTTATTTTCATATTCAATTTTATCGACTTTGGCATTCAGGTGAATTTTACCACCCATAGTTTCAATCGCATTTTGCATTGCAACCAGCAAGGTATTGGAACCACCTTTTAAATAGCCCATCTGCTCTTGCATTAGATTACGACGAGAGCGGCCTACTCGTCGGATTCTGGCCCAAATCCAGGATGCCGATAAATTCGGTGTGTGATGATAAAATTTTAATTCAAATAATTTAGACCACATTACTTTATAGGTTGTGGAACCTTGCCAACGTTTAATCCAGCTTACGGCATCCTCCATCTCGATATTATTGCCATGATTCATTTTACTCGAAATAAACATGTGCAGCCCATAACGCAAACGGTTAATAAAACTTAATTTAGGAAACGTGAGTAATGCCATCGGATTACCCCACTTATAGAGCTTGCCTTGAAAAAAGTAGCCCATCAAGGTTGTGCTCCATTCAAGTTGGTCTTCTAAATTGAGCTCTTTGAGTAATTCAAATAAAGCATAATCCTCTTTGCAGATAAAATGATAAAAACGTTCAATACTGAGTCCATTAAAATCAAAATGTGCTGACATACCACCGATACGGTCATCAGCCTCATAAATATCGACTTTATGACCGTCTTTTAATAACTGATAGGCACAAGCAAGTCCCATGGGCCCTGCTCCGATGATTGCGGTTTTTGTCATGAATTAAAATTCCAGAGTGATATTTGAATATCTATCGTCACAAAATGTTTCAATGATAGCATCTTCAAATGGTGTGACTTTAGTATTAAAAATCTCCCACCAGGGGATCACTTCAAATTCATCTTTTGTCATTAGCGCTTCGAGTTGATCGGTGGTAAATGGAGGATCATTAGAAAATAACGCATAAATTTTAAGAAGCACCCAAAATAACGAATACGGAATTTTAATAATAAGTGTTTTTAAGCCTTGAGATTTTTTAATTGTGCGAATGATATCGATATAATCTACCTGTTCATTACCACTAATATTATACACTTTTTTATCCGGCTGTATTTCAATGCAGGAAATTATAATATTGCAAAAATCTTTTACATATAATGGTTGTCGCATGTATTTGCCATTCCCCGGTATTGGAAAAACAGGCATGCGTTTCATAAAACGTGATAACCAACCAAAGTGTTTTCGATCAAACCAACCAAACATTAACGTTGGTCGTAATACGCAATGATTAATCCCTGAAGCTGCGACCATATCTTCCTGCTGCTTTTTGGTTTTGGTGTAATCATCATCGGCGACTGATTCTACGACGGATGAGCTGATGTGCACGATGTAGGGTATGTTATTTTTTTTCGCTGTATCTAAAACAAGCTGTGTTGAATTTATATTATTGGCAATAAATGGTGCCGATGTTTTTGCTCCAATTTGAGCTTGTAACATAACAATGACATCTATATTCGTGCAGTGCTTCATCCAATGCCCTGAAAATGCTAAATCAGCATCAATGCATTCAATGTCCGGGTGAGATTTTTTGAGTATATTTAAATTAGTTGTGTGTTTATCAATGACAACAATATTTGAATAGCCCTGTTTTTTTAACTGCACCACAAGGTTTTGTCCTACCAGCCCAGCGCCACCGGGTAATAATATTTTTATATCTTTATTAGTCATAATCACACTAATCTAAAAATTTAATTTTCTAAAAATAAAAGCAGGAATATTGCGTATTACTAACATTATCCAGAACCAAAATGGTGGAATATACGCTACCGCTTTTTTACGCTTAATAGCGCTGACGATGTATTTTGCGGCCACATCAGATGATACCCATAACAGACCTTTTTTATAGTTTGTGGTCATTGGAGTATCAATGAAACCCGGTTTTAACGTAGTAACTGATACACCGGATTCAAATAG
>JBGMRJ010000149.1:0-3890 GCA_048061315.1 Gammaproteobacteria bacterium | reverse complement strand
CATCTTCGATATATTTCTTCGCGTTATCCCATGCACCACCACCGGTAGTCATAGAGATTGCAACGAATAAACCGGTTACGATAGTCCCAATCAGTACACCACCTAATGCTTGAGTACCGAGTGTTAGACCGACAATGATAGGCACTGCGACAGGTAATAAAGAAGGAATCATCATCTCTTTAATTGCAGCTTTGGTTAACATGTCGACTGCTTTAGAGTAGTCAGGCTTTTCTGTGTAATCCATAATGCCCGGCTTTTCTTTAAATTGACGGCGTACTTCATTAACAATACCCCCTGCTGCACGACCAACCGCTTCCATCGCCATTGCACCGAATAAGTAAGGAATCAAACCACCAATAAATAAACCGATGATGACCATATGATTAGATAAATCAAATGAAGTAGATTTACCGGCTGCATCCAGGGTCTGAGTAAAATCAGCAAACAGAACAAGTGTTGCCAGACCGGCAGAACCAATGGCATAACCTTTAGTTACGGCTTTCGTTGTATTGCCCACTGCATCTAAAGCATCCGTTGTTTTACGCACGTCTTCCGGTAGTTCAGCCATTTCAGCAATACCACCGGCGTTATCTGTAATAGGACCGTATGCATCAAGTGCAACAATAATGCCCGTCATCGATAACATTGATGTGGCAGCAATTGCGATTCCATACAGGCCTGCAAATTCATAAGCACCCCATATAGATGCACTGATTGAAAGCACAGGAAGAGCCGTTGATTTCATTGAAATACCAATACCGGCAATTACGTTAGTACCGTCGCCCGTTGTTGAGGCTTCTGCTATGCGGCGCACAGGACCATATTCCGTTGCGGTGTAGTATTCTGTGATCACAATCATTGCAACGGTTAAGAATAAACCAATTAACGCAGAATAATAAAACTCAGCTGCACCAGCTGTGGCACCATTTGCCAGTGTAATGCTTACATTAGCCATCATCTCATTAGTCACATAATAAAATGCCACTGCTGAGATAGCCGCTGCAATCAGTGTACCCTTATAGAGCGCGTTCATAATTTTAGCGCCGTCAGAGGTTTTAACAAAGAAGGTACCAATAATAGAGGCAATGATAGACACACCACCGAGAACTAATGGATACGTAACGGCTAAATCGCCTGCGTCTTTTAATATCAAGCTTCCGAGTAACATTGTCGCGATAATGGTAACAGCATATGTTTCAAATAAATCTGCTGCCATACCAGCACAATCACCGACGTTATCACCGACGTTATCTGCGATAACAGCAGGGTTACGAATGTCATCTTCAGGAATACCCGCCTCAACTTTACCAACAATATCTGCACCAACGTCCGCACCTTTAGTAAAAATACCACCGCCAAGACGGGCAAAGATGGAGATTAAAGAACCACCAAAGGCCAAACCTACTAGGGCATGTAAAATTGTTTTAAGGTCAAGTCCCATTGAGCTTAATATTGCGTAATAACCTGCAACACCGAGTAAAGCTAAACCAACCACTAACATGCCGGTGATTGCTCCGCCTTTAAAAGCAATTTGTAAAGCAGGGTTAATTCCTTGGCGAGCGGCTTCTGCGGTACGTGAGTTTGCACGTACTGAAACATTCATGCCGATATAACCAGTGAGACCAGAGAGGATCGCACCAATGGCAAAGCCAATAGCCGTGTAATCGCCTAAAGTAAACCACATCACAATGAAGAGAACGACACCGACCATTCCGATGGCTTTATATTGCCGAGAAAGGTAAGCGACGGCACCTTCCTGAATGGCGTCTGAAATGCGTACCATTTCATCGTTACCGCGAGATTTCGATAAAATGCCGAAAATGGAAATGATGCCGTAAGCAATGCCGATAAGAGCACAAACTATAGCAATAATAATGCCGGTGGACATGATGCTTTCTCCCTTTAGTGACTAAACTGATCTAGCTATTTGAATTCTTGTGCACAGAGACTAACGGGTTTTGCTGGTGAACGTTATCATGTGTTTTTATTGGTCTATCTCAGCATTTAATATCCTTAAAAACTATATTGCTATGCACTAAATTAGCGCAAATTTTGGTGATGAAAATGTGCAGAATTTTGAGTTAGCGGATTCTGCTAAGTTACTGTAAAATAAGCGCCTTCATTACATTTTAGGGTATTCAGTTGCATACACGTATTAAAATCTGTGGAATTAAGCATCTCGATGATGCGCTTAAAGCGGTTGAATTTGGTGCGGATGCGATTGGGCTAATTTTTGTCGAAAAAAGTCCGCGGTATGTCAGTTTAACGGAAGCTCGGGTGATCACTGAATCCATGCCGCCTTTTGTTACTGTGGTGGGTTTATTTATGAATGCCAGCGCCGAAACGGTACGTGAGGCCTTAAAAGTAGTGCCTTTGAATCTGCTGCAATTCCACGGTGAAGAATCCCCTGAATTTTGTGACCAGTTTGAGGTGCCCTATATAAAGGTATTAAGAATGCGTGATAATGCGAATATAGTGGCTTTTGCACAAGACTATCCTAATGCAGCCGGTATTTTGTTAGACAGTTATCACAAGGATATCAGTGGCGGAACGGGTCAGTGCTTTGACTGGAACTTGATTCCAGACGATGTGCCTTTACCGCTTATTTTAGCGGGTGGGCTTAATCCAGAAAATGTCGCATCTGCGATTGAAGCGGTTAAGCCGTATGCGGTGGATGTCAGTAGTGGTGTGGAATCAGAGCCTGCCATTAAAGATCATAAAAAAATTGAACAGTTTATTAAAGAGGTGCAGCGAGTTGGCTGAATCAAAAACAGAATCGGGCTATCAACAACCGGATGAGAAAGGTCATTTTGGTGTTTATGGAGGCCTTTTTGTTGCCGAGACCTTAATGGGTCCGTTGGCTGAGTTACGTCTTGCTTATGAGAAATATATGCAAGATAAGGATTTTCTTGCTGAGCTTGATTGGGAGTTACAAAATTACGTAGGTCGCCCTTCGCCATTGTATTTTGCTGAGCGCTGGTCGAAAGAACTGGGTGGTGCAAAAATTTACCTCAAACGTGAAGATTTGAATCATACCGGCGCACATAAGGTTAATAACACGGTTGGACAGGCTTTACTGGCCAAACGCATGGGTAAAACCCGCATTATTGCTGAAACAGGGGCAGGTCAGCATGGTGTGGCAACGGCAACGGTTGCAGCGCGTTTAGGGCTGGAATGTGTGGTTTATATGGGGGCTGTTGATATTGAACGTCAGGCTGCGAATGTTTACCGCATGAAATTGCTTGGCGCCGAGGTTGTGCCTGTGACATCGGGTTCAAAAACACTCAAAGATGCGTTGAACGAAGCCATGCGTGACTGGGTCACCAATATTGATGATACTTTTTATATTATCGGCACGGTGGCCGGACCGCACCCATATCCCGCAATGGTACGCGATTTCCAGACCATTATTGGTCGTGAAGCGCGTGAGCAAATTCTGCAACATGAAGGTCGATTGCCGGATGCTCTGGTGGCCTGTGTTGGCGGTGGCTCCAATGCCATTGGTCTTTTTCACCCTTTTATCGATAATAAAGAAGTGGCGATCTACGGTGTAGAAGCGGCAGGGCATGGCATTGAAACAGGCCAACATGCAGCACCGTTGTGTGCCGGTAAACCAGGCGTTTTGCACGGCAACCGAACGTATTTAATGGAAGATGAGAATGGTCAGATTATTCATACTCACTCGATTTCAGCGGGTTTGGATTACCCAGGTGTCGGGCCAGAACATGCATGGTTGAAAGATATTGGCCGAGCCAAATATGTGGCGATTAATGATGAAGAAGCTTTGCAGGCTTTTCATGATTTAACCCGAATTGAAGGCATTATCCCTGCATTGGAATCCAGCCATGCACTGGCGTATGCGACTAAGTTGGCTCCTACCATGGATAAAG
>JBGMRJ010000148.1:0-3985 GCA_048061315.1 Gammaproteobacteria bacterium | reverse complement strand
AACTAATTTAAAAATTGAATTTAATTCTGTGGCGGATAATTCAGTGTTTAGATTCGCGGGAACAATTTTTTTTAAATCAAACATAACTTTAATAGTATTAAAACTACTTTTAAATGATCGAACACTTTTTAGTTTAGCTATATTGTTAATATGCTCCGAATAGATTTTCTCCTGCATGCATACTTTAATAATTTTTAGTTTTTGAGATAATGACATACCAACCTGGCTGTCTTGATATATAAATTCTGATGATTGAGGGTGCATTAGAAATCCTTAGTATTATTTAGATACTTAAGTTAGATGGACATTTCGTGAATTCCGATCAAAAAAATAAAAATATTGACTAAATACTTAGGGTTAATTGCTGACAAAAGATTGACTGTAATTTAGCGGTAATTGTCTATTAATCAATCACAGGTATTTTAACCCTCTCACATTGGTATTATCGGCTGTGATTTTATGATGTTATTCAATATCTTAGGATTAATTACTTACTGTGCAAAAATCCATCACTAATTACATATCAGTTTCCACAGTGGCACGAAATATGGATACAAAAGACATAGGTCAAAAAAATGCGATTGGTAAACACGAATAGTTTTTAAAAGGGGTAAGACATGACTCATAAACAAGCTGTAACTCATTCAATCAAATCCTTCAAAAACACCATGATTCGGTTTGTGTCGTCTACTGGGGAGCAAGCGATGAAATTAATCAGTATATTATTGTTAATATATAGTGTTTTGCACACGATGGAATCACCGATATTCTAAGAATCAGAATATTCAGTGGCTTGTCAGACTAACAAGACTGTTTAAATTTTAATCTACTGTTAACGAAACCTGTCTATTGATACGATTCAACGTATCAATTAAATCTTCCTTAAAATGTGATATAAATAGCATTCAAAAAACTTGGATCACCATGATGAATATTGCACTATCATTATTGGCAACTAAAGGAGATGCACATGAGCTCACGATTTTTCAGTAACTGCAGTCGATACACTCTATTAATAATTGCGATAATATTATCACCCTCAGTCTGGGCAGATAAGGCGTATAGCAATATTTTTATATTTGGCGATAGTCTATCCGATACGGGTAATATCGCATCTATTCAAGGTGATTTACCGACACCACCCTTTTTTAATAATCGAGTCAGTAATGGATTAGTCGCAATTGACTATGTTGCCGCATCACTCAATTTAAACGCAACTGCATCGGGTTATTTGATTGGCCCGGCTGTTGGTGGAAACTATGCCGTAGCAGGGGCACGTGCAGCGGGTGTTCGCGCTATCGATTTACCAGCACAGATTGGTGCTTTTATGGCAAATCATAACGGCATTGCTCCTGTTGATGCCTTATACGTTGTTTTCATCGGTGGAAATGATGTTTTTGATGCGAGCAAAATTTCTGATGTCGCAATGGCTAATCTATCTATCGATAATGGCGTCATTAGTGAAGGCCAACAAATTCAAGCACTTATTAATGCTGGCGCTGAATATTTATTCGTGGTTAATGTTGTTGATATTAGTGTTACCCCATTAACAACGCTTGCTGCAGCTGCGACACAAAATCCAATGTTAGTTAAGCATACTAAAAAGCTCACTAACCGTTACAACAAAAAATTAAAAAAGACATTGAAAGCGCTAAATCATGCAAACAAAATTGAACTGGTTCGGTTTGATTTGCATGAGGCATTTAAAAATTTATTAAATGATGCGAAAGATGCCGGATTTACAAACACCACAGATGCCTGCTTCAGCAGCATTACACTGAGCTTTAATGAGGGCTGTAACTTTGGTGCTAACTTCGATCAGTATATTTTCTTTGATGAGATACATCCCTCAGCGCGTACTCATAAGATAATTGGTAATTTGATGGCAGGTGAAGTTGAATAAACAAACGTGGTAAATACTGTGAAGGAAAATACTAAAAATACTAAATGCTGCTAGCGTTAAACACTAGCAGCAGTCGTATTATTTTTTAAACATGAATGCGATTAAAAACTGTGTTTCTGTAAGATCATTCGATATTCCAACCGATTGCATCAAACGACCATAAAGCACCATACCATCCGTTACCTGAATATCATAACCGAGTGATAATAACAATGACGCAGCGAAATCATCTTTGTCTTCAAAAGGGCTTCCCGGAGCTCTGGTACCATCAGGATTGGTTGCAAATCGTGATGTTTGTGACAACTTCGAAAATTGTAAACCAGCTCCTAAAATGGGTTTAATGGAGTCCGATAATTTTAATTCTTCTTCATACAAAAAGTTCAAACCGGTATTAACTACAGTTGTACCTAAAGTTTCGCCATTAGTGTAATCGAATTCAAAATTATAATGGTATAACTCCATATTCAAGCGAGAGGTAGAACCCATTTCAGCCATATAGAATAAATGGATTGGTGAAGCATACTGAGTTGCGTCAAGTTTGCCTTCATCAGCATCTAGCTCAAATGAACTGTAACCAAAGCCAAAACCCCAGCTCGCTTCAATACCGCCAGCAAATACAGATGTGTTACAAAATAAAATAAAAAAAGATAACAAATAAATCCTTTTAATAAACAACATAATAATTTTCCTATACAACGTGTGAGAGGGTTAAAAATACATCATTAATTATACAGTATTTACATTAATACTGACAAACACCGAATCTAAAAAATCTGTTAATTAAGAAGAAAAATGAAATAAAAATTAATTATCGGTGCACATAAATATAAATAGATTGACTAAATAATGTACACAATTAGCCGTTAGTATTTCTAAATTGACTTTGATACTGACTGCAACATACACTCAAATAACAACAGGGAAGGGCGTCATGGATATCGAACAAATTTATTTACCAACAGAACATTTAACCAATATCAAGCTAGATGCTATCGCTGATTTTGATGGTGCAATTCAACTTGACACAAAAATAACACTATCTGGCGATATTGAGATAAATGGAATTCAATACAATGACTTTATAAACGAGCTTCGTGTTCTGTTGTTGAAATATCAAAAATAAATCAGCACACTACCAGCCTAAAATAACGCCTTCTAATAATAATCGCGGCTCAATATACTCAGCTGTTTCGGCTGCTAAAAACTCAGCATTTTCGCCACCAAAACGCTGTGCTATCGGCGTAATAACTGATCGTGCCACGCCATATTGTATGGCACTAGCCAATTTAGCAACATCAGCACCCGATAACTTGTTACTCACCGTAAACGCTTGATTTGGCAATGGCAACGACTCATGAAGAATCTTAATTTTGTCTCGATCATTCATACTTAATTTTTTCTTATAAAAACTGCGCCGAATTACAGCTGCATCACAGGCACCACTCGAAAACCGATCGAACACATTCACCATACCACCCCGAATACCAAATAAAATGGGTTGTTGTACCGGATTTTTATACGTGTCTAATATTGTTAATGCTGATAAATTCGGAGGTGAAATACTACAAATTTTCTTGCCAATTAAATCATCAAGCGACTCCACATTTTTATTACGCTTACGAATTACAGTGACAAACTCAATATTCCCCGTTAACTTTACCAATAAATCATGGCCAAGATGTTTAATGCGCCAGGAAGCAAAATGTGGCCCATCAAAGGCAATATCATACTTACCCCGACGCATTTCCCGTTGATAGGTTAACCAGTTATCAGGGTAAACATAACGAACCGGGCGACCCAAAATTTCAGTAAACACTTTAGCCAAAGGATTATATAACGCTTCAGCTTGCTGTTGATTTTCACGAGGGGGAGCAGACATAATTATATCTTCTGCCAAAAGAGACTGGCAAAATAATCCTAAGACGACCGCAGCTACTATTCGAAGATTCCTAATGTTTTTCATCATAATCCTTTACAGGTGAACAAATTTAAAAAGCAGGGGACGCAAGATTAAATTAGTGTTTGATTATATACATGATCGTAGAAATTAGATATTTAAAGATCAATTAATGAACTTATCAG
>JBGMRJ010000147.1:0-4084 GCA_048061315.1 Gammaproteobacteria bacterium | reverse complement strand
GGCGATACGCCAGATGTGCCTGCTTCAGCTGATTAGAACAGTGGCGAGTAGCGAGTAGTTAGGGCCAGGTTAAAGTAAAATGATAAAATTATTATCGTAGTGTCTAGATTAGACCCCGTCTAATTCACATTCTTTAGAACCCTCAAACGCCTTTCCTGACAACGGGGATATGTGGGCATCGCCCCTTAGTTGTTTTATTAGTGTGAGTTGATTGATGAGTTTTTTTGTTTTATTGCTCAATAGTGTTGACGGGGCACAAGAGTTGCAAAGCTAATCACGCTAAAGGATTAATTTCCGTCTATTTCACATAACCGGGAGTCATCGAACACGTTACCGGTTATAAGCGAGATATGCGCAAAACCCAGAAGCTGCTTTCCCTTAGTGTATTTCTTAATTTTATTGCTTGGTTTACGTCCGGGTTCTATTACGATGCACTTTGACGCTTTGTTATAATTTACGTAAAAGTCTCCATCTCGATTAGCTTTATTAATCATGGCAACCGCATCGCCAAGCCCAACACCGTTAATTTCTACATCAACCAAGTCATCTATCTTGTATCTACATACAAGAATTTCATCATTCCCTGCTAATTCTTTTTTGCAGATTTTATTGGCAGTAATTAAATCGCTCAACTCCATAAACTTTTTTTCGGCTGAGAGTAAATACCCTGGGGAGGCATATAGAGCAATCACAATGCTTAGAATAAAATATTTTTTCATGTGTCAGATCCTTGACGTAAATCATAGGCTAATGACATATTGCCATATTCTTGATTAACTCATGTTCCTAACTAATTGTAAAACATAAATATTTAAGACGGCAACAAACCTTGGTTAAAAATTTTTAAATATAGCGAAAATAACCTTTTAGTTTATCTGTTTTTTTATAGTATACTCGCATATTAACCGCAAGTAATTTTTCCTCTTTATGAAAAGAAAATTAATATTTTGCCTAATTCTTCTGAGTAGCTTTACTCAAGCTAGCCATGCGAGACATGGCCTATGGCCCTCATATGCTGGGAATAACAAGGTTCATACAATGACAAACCGTTTCCTTTGCTATCACTGGTGGAAAAGTGAACGTGTTCCTTGCAACTTTAGCGTTGAAGTATTTGGTATGGCAAAACCAGAAAGTGATCCAGTGAATAATGGGGGACACATTGCCCATACCGGACAAAGGTTTCTATCGCTGAATGATGAAGGTCTTAAATATGATTACCTGGATTTCGATGCATCTAACAAATACAAAGTTTACAGCAATACAAGATATACGCCTAAACTGATTGGAAAAGTTGTGCATGAAATGCCAGTAGAGGCAGGTATCATAGAAGCAGAAACATCAATTATTGATGCTTTCTTTTACAAACAAACGTATTCCATCCAAATTAAAGGCATGGAAAATTCGTTTCTCAGTAAAGAAGGCCCTGATCATATCGTTGCTCGAAATGACAGAATCAAACACCCTACAGGAGCATCAGGTCAACCCTATGTGATCAATACTGCGCTGGCCATCGCTAAACGGTATCACCAGCACATGAAATACAAGTTAAGTTTTAACGATGTAAGCTTAAAGTGGGGCGGTTATCTTGATACTAAAAGTGATTATGGATGGGATGTTGATACTAAAACTAAATCTAATCGCGGGCATGCCACACACCGTGAAGGTAAAGACATCGATATAAATCGAGCTGATTCCAGTGGGATACCATTTCCGTGTGGTGAAGCGTACGAACTCCACCATTTAGTGAGAGATATAGCGGGTAGTGCCAAATCACCTGTACTAAAATGTGAGAACAAAAAAAAGATATTTGTGGATCCCACAAATCCAGACGCAATTTTTTACCACTTAGATTTTTAATTGGAAGTTACTGTGAGAAAAGTAATAAAATTATTAATTTATGCATGTAGCATTCTGGTTGCTACACAAGTATTGCATGCTGCAAGTGCAATCGATCCTCCTGTTATAGATTCGATTGGCATTGAATCAAACATCTCATATAACACATCGTCAGGGTTTTATGAATACGACTATATTGTAACAAATCCTTCAACCAATACAGCCAAACTCATATCAATTCATATAGACTTAACGCGTCATCAACAAAGTGAATTATTTAATACTAGCGAGTTAACTATCTCTCAACCAAATAGTTCACCAACTTTTGGTCAGCTACAGTCTAGTAGGATAAATCCTGTACTCATGGTTCCAGTTGGTATTAATACACCTCAAGGATGGTGGGGTTCAATAGGTGGCAGAGGGTATGCAGCTTTTAACGCTAAAGCAGTTGGTAATGAAATATTACCAGGTACTGTTTCTCCAAGTTATCAAATACTAAGTCGCGGAATTCCTACAGTACGTGATGTCGAATTTCTGCCAGCATGGATTTATGTTTCAGTAACACCAGGAGGAATAACAGAAGAAGAAAGCGCGGAAGGCGACCAACTTAGTAAAATTGTTAAATATCAAACAAAGACTATTGGCCCGAGCGCAGTCATCATCGGATCTATTGCACATTGGGATCAAATAAAAGATGACATTGATCAAGCGAACACTCTTGGATGGGTGCCAGATAATACTATTTACACAGAGATATCAACTCGTCTTGCAAATGCCCGTAGTGCATATCTCTCTCGGGATGTGGGGACTACCCCAGTGGATGGAACCTTATCAAAGGAAATACTTAATTCAATATTGACGTTGCTTTCAACTACTACTCCAGGACAAGTTTCACAGCCTGCAAATGACATGTTCCGCATCAATATTGAATTACTTATTCCTACAATACCCGATACGCCTCCACCGCCTATACCATTCGAGGCTGCTTACACATTGACACCAGAAACATCAACCAACGATGTGGGATCAACACACACATTAATCGCCAAGACATTTAATAAAGCGCATAACAATGATCCTATTGAAGGATTTCCTGTCTATTTGTACATCGAAACTGGGCCTAATGTTGGTGAGGATTGGTGGGGTTATACCGATGCAAATGGAGAATTTGCCGCCAGTTACGTCGGAACACAACCAGGGACTGATCACATCCTATGGGTCTCTGCTGATTCAAAGTTGGAAAATCCACTGGCGAAAAAAGTCCTTGTCGCAAGCACCGTGTTGCTTCCCACAATGCTAGAGGGCTCGGCACTCTATCCATACGTTTTAGGCCAGGCACGAGTCACCTGGGAGAACGGTGCGGACCTTGTTATTCCACTTTTTGCCCCACCTAATTTATTTACTAAAGGTGGCAACTCTGTAACGATGACTGAAATAACTGAAAACATCGGGTTGTCTGATGCTGCATCTTCAACGACAAGATATTACTTAAACGATACATTACCATTTAACGTTTTAACTGCGAGAGTAATCGGAGAGCGTCGCGTACCAGTGTTGGGCCCTAATCAAACAACCGAACCAAGCTCTCTGGATTACACCATCCCAAATGATTTGCCAGAAGGAATCTATTTCATGGCAGCATGTGCAGATGCAGATAACGAAATTGTAGAATTAGATGAGACCAATAACTGCTCATTCAATAAATTACATACTTCTACTTCTACAGTAATTGGAATAATTCCTGATCCCATTAAAAAACCAATATGTGATAACGCAAGCGCCAGCAAAGATTTGTTGTGGCCACCAAATCATAAACTCAAAAAAATCACTATTACCGGTGTTACAAATCCTGATGACGATTCCAGTGATGATTCGAGTTCCAGTCATGACTCCAGCAGTGGTTCGAGTTCCAGTCATAGTTCCAGCTCAAGTCACGATTCAAGTAGTGATTCGAGCCATGATTCCAGCTCAAGTCACGACTCAAGCAGTAGTTCCAGCCATGATTCTAAAGATGACTCAAGTGACGATTCCAGCTCCAGTCATGATTCTAAAGACGACTCAGATGATGATTCCAGCTCCAGCAGTGACGACTCCGATAACGAATCAGATGATGACATAACCATCAAGATAACCAGTATCCAGCAGGATGAGCCCGTCAATGGTCTGGGCGATGGCGATACCTCGCCAGATGGTTTTGGCGTGGGCACTTCGACTGCAAAAGTAAGGGCAGAACGCTCAGGCCTGGAAA
>JBGMRJ010000146.1:0-4186 GCA_048061315.1 Gammaproteobacteria bacterium | reverse complement strand
ATATACTTTTTCACTAAGTCTGATATCCGGTTCAAACCGACAGGGTCAGGTCTTTCTATACAACATTACTCTTAATACATTTAATAAAATAAAACAAAATTAAATATCCAGCATATTGAAATATCCAAAAAATTGAAAATTCTAAAGTAGATTTTTTTAGAGTTATGTATTTTTCAAGCATATTTACAATAAACCAGGGCCACATTAAAAATTCACCTAATAGCAGATAAATATTATTACTACCATCCACTTCTGATTTATGACCACCATAGAATAATAAAAAATAACCAAAAACAGATATAATAGTAATTATTATAAAAAGAACTATAAATTCTTTCATAAATATTTTCCGTTATGGTATTGATAGTCTAACACTACAAAAACAACCCAGAATAAACTGTTGCCGTTCTAGTTTCCGCCATCATCCCATCAACTGATTCTCGCCACTGTAAATAGTGATCGGTTTTTTTATGTTTTGCGATATCGTCTTTGGATTTAAATGCTTCATATAAAACAAATTGTGATGAATCATCCTCTAGTTGAATAACATCAAATCGAACATTACCCGATTCTTTTATTGAACCCAAATGATTTAACTCCGTTGCAGCAATAAAAGCATCTATGTCGTTTTGTTTAACGTGAACTTTAACGATTGTTACAACCATGAGTTTATTTCCCTATAGTCTTAACACTATTTACTGGTAAACAAATTCAACACGTTTACCAACCTGACATAATAATTCATAGGCGATTGTATTAGAAAATTCGGCGACAGTTTCTATTGCAAGTTGTTCACCCCAGAGAGTGACTATTGCACCGGTAGTGACATTATCAATTGAACTTAAATCGATGCAAATCATGTCCATTGATACACGCCCAACAAGCGTTGTTTTTTTGCCATTAACCAGTACGGGTGTGCCAATAGTTGCATGACGGGGATAACCATCACCATAACCGATACTAACAACACCAATTGCCATGTCATCGGAACAAGTCCAGCCGCCACCATAACCAATGCTATCGCCTTTTTTATGAAAATTAATGGCAATTAATCGTGATTCAAGGGTCATTACTGTTTGTAATTTTTCGGTGTCAGTGTGAATTTTAAATGGCGAGACTCCGTACAACATGATTCCGGCTCGAACCCAATCAAAATGTGATTCTTGCCAGGCCATTATTCCAGCTGAATTTGCTAAAGTCTTTGGGTATTTATAGTGACTCGTTATTTGATTGAACAAGTCAATCTGTTTAGAAGTTTTGCTGTCATCCAAATCATCGGCGTTAGCGAAATGACTCATTAAAATTATATTTGAATTGTTAATGTCAGTTAAATATTTTTCCAGTCGCGTTATTGCTACTGCATAATCACTAACAGAAAAACCTAAACGTCCCATCCCTGTGTCCACTTTTATCCAGTAGCGGGTAGTGTTATCCAGCTTTACCGTATTTGAGGTTTCCAGTAATTCAATTTGAAAGAGTGAATGGATAACCGGGTGCAAATTGTATTGCTGAAAAAACTTTAATTCTTCGAGATTTAAAAAACCCTGTAAGACTAACAGGAGTTTATCCGGATAAAGTTCTCTCACTTTAATGGCTTCTTGAATCGTGGCAACGGCATAGCCGTCTGCATCGTTTAATGCTTTGGCAATTTGGGTTATGCCGTGGCCATAAGCATTAGATTTTATAACAGCCAGTATTTTACTATTGGGGGCGTTTTTTTTTGCGATTGATAAATTGTGTTGAAGTGCGGCGCTATTGATTAACGCTCGCGAAGTCCAACTCATGCATAGCCTTCATCGTATGAAACATCATGGATGTAATTTTCAAATCGGGTATATTGTCCGAGGAAAGTAAGACGTACTGTTCCAATCGGGCCGTTACGTTGTTTACCAACAATAATTTCTGCTGTGCCCTTATCTGGAGTGTCTTCGTTATACACTTCATCGCGATAAATAAAAACAATGAGATCGGCATCTTGTTCAATAGCACCCGATTCCCTTAAATCAGACATTACCGGACGTTTATTGGGACGTTGTTCCAGGCTTCGGTTTAATTGTGATAGTGCAACAACAGGCACATCAAGCTCTTTTGCCAGGCCCTTTAACATTCGGGAAATTTCAGAAATTTCGGTGGCTCGGTTTTCACTTCCACCGGCAACTTGCATTAATTGTAAATAATCGATAACAATTAAATCGAGTCCCTTATATTCACGTTTGATACGTCGCGCTCGTGATCGTAATTCGGTGGGGGTTAACGAGGGTGTATCATCAATAATAATTTTTGACTCATTCAAAATACCCACGGCAGATGATAGTCGCGGCCAGTCATCATCAAGCAGCTTACCAGTTCGCATCCGGTGTGCATCGATACGTCCTAAAGATGAAATCATGCGCATGGTTAATTGTTCACCCGGCATTTCCATACTGAAAATGGCAACGGTTGATTTATTTTTAATGGCGGCATGTTCCGCGATATTCACGGCAAAGGTGGTTTTACCCATTGAGGGTCGTCCGGCAACAATCACTAAATCAGATTTCTGTAAACCCGATGTCAGTTCATCGAAATCGGTATAACCGGTTGGTATTCCAGTGAACGGTGAATCTTGTTGAAATAAGGTATCAATTCGATTCAATGCCCCGGTCAGTAATTCTTTTATATTTTTATAGCCCTTTTTACCCCGAGAATTTTGCTCGGTAATTTCAAACACCATTTTTTCAGCTTGATCCAATATCTCGTGAGCGTGCCGCCCTTCGGGGTTATAGGCAGAGCTACCAATTTGTGTTGAAACACTAATAAGTTGCCGCATGACTGATCGTTCACGAACGATTTTAGCGTAGGATTCAATATTGGCTGCTGTCGGGGTGTTTTTAGCGAGTGAGCCGAGATAACTCAGGCCGCCGGCATTTTCAAGTTCGGCATTTTTATCCAGCCATTCAGACAATGTCACTACATCGGCAGGATCATTCTCGTTAGACAATGCGGCAATAGCACGAAAGATTAATCGATGGTCACGGCGGTAGAAATCATCTTCAATTACTTTATCAGCAACTTTATCCCAAGTGGCATTGTCGAGCATTAAACCACCTAAAACGGCTTGTTCTGCTTCGATTGATTGCGGTGGCAGGTTTATACTGTCAGTGGACATACTAGCGTTACTGTTTGATTCGTGATAAACAAGCTCTTGCATTATAAACCTTGAAATGCCTTTTTTTAAGTATTATTGAGACCGCACATGATTCTTGCAGGGAATAATTAGCATAACAAGGGATGAAGTTAAAACCTAGATCTTTTCGACAATAACAGAATATATTTAACTTTAAATTTTCTGAATAACCTTGACAAAACGGGGATGGTATTCGCGATACATAGGTAGCTTACCTATGTATCGTTATGTGCAATGACTGTATTGCTGAATAATTAATTGTTTAAATACTAATTTGAATTTATTCTTCAGCGGTAACGTTGACACTAACTGAAATTGAAACATCACTGTGAAGCAAAATTCCAATAGAGTAATCGCCAACAACGCGAATTGGTCCTTCTGGCATTGTTATTTCACGTTTTTCTAGTGCAACGCCCTTTTCAGTAATAATGCTGGCAATTTCTGCAGGAGAAACCGAACCAAAAAGTTTACCTTCTTCACCGGCTTTGTGAACAATCGAAATAACGCCTAAAGCCTGAATTTGTTCTGAGCGTGTATTTGCAGCAGTTAATTTTTCATTGGCTGTTTTTTCAAGTTCTGCACGTTGCGCTTCAAATTTTTCAAGATTTTCTTTCGTTGCCGGAACAGCTTTACCGTAAGGCATTAAAAAGTTACGACCATAACCAGGACGAACAGAAACTTTTTCGCCAAGATTGCCTAAATTTGTTACTTTTTCAAGAAGGATAACGTCCATCTTAAATTCCTCATTTTAGTGTTATAAACAAAACTGTTTATAAACAATTATCTAATGTAAATTAACGACCTAATCGTGTGAATCAGAATACGGTATTAATGAAATATAGCGAGCACGTTTAATCGCTGTCGATAATTGACGTTGATATTTTGCTTTAGTACCGGTGATTCTACTGGGTACAATTTTGCCGCTTTCTGTGACATAAGCCTTTAATGTGCTTAAGTCTTTGTAATCAATTTCTTTAATGCCTTCTGCCGTAAAACGACAATATTTTCTACGTTTAAAATAAC
>JBGMRJ010000145.1:0-4408 GCA_048061315.1 Gammaproteobacteria bacterium | reverse complement strand
TGATTTTCGACACCTTCTGCAATGAGTGTCAGGTTTAAACTTTTACCCAAACCAACGATAGCCCGTGCAATCGCCTCACTATTTTTATTCCCTGGAATTTTTTCAATAAAGCTGCGATCGATTTTTAATGTGTCTATCGAAAGTCGGTGTAAATAACTCAGAGATGAGTAACCGGTACCAAAATCGTCTACCGCCAGTCGTATTCCTAGCCCGACCAGTTGTTCAAATGTTTTTTCAATTTGATCGTCATTTCGGACTAGCATACTTTCAGTAATTTCCAATTCCAGTGAGTCTGCAGGTAAATTATATTTTTCAAGAAGTTCAGCGATATAGTTAACTAAATTTTGATCATTTAATTGATAACTCGATAAATTGACTGAAATTCGTAAACCCTTCCAACCTGCTGCATGCCAGTTAGCAAGTTGTGAGCAGGCTTCATTTAGAACCCAGGCACCGACAACATTAATTTGTCCAGTTTCCTCTAAAATGGGAATAAAGTTATCGGGTGAAATGACAGTGCCGTCTGATTTTCGCCAGCGTAATAGTGCTTCGGCCGCTTTTATTGTTTGTTCTTGTGTATCAAATTGTGGCTGATAATTCAGAAAAAATTCATTTTTGTCTATGGCTTTACGTAAATCATTTTCAATCGATAAACGCTGTTCAGCCTGGATATTCATATCCGCTGAATAAAATAAATGCGTATCTCGACCAATATCTTTAGCACGGTACATGGCTATGTCAGCATGTTTGAGTAAGGTATCGACGTTTTTACCATCTTCAGGATAAATACAGATACCAACACTAACGCTGGTATGTAATTCAGTATTTTTAATATTAATTGGTTCTCGAATTGCATTTATAATTTTTTTAGCGACTTTAGTAATTTCTTCTGGGCGGGTTATTTCTGAAACCAGAATAACAAATTCATCACCGCCGAGACGACTGACGGTATCTTCTTTACGAACACAACCGAGCAATCGCAAACTGATTTGTTTTAACATCTCATCACCCACAGGGTGGCCAAGTGAATCGTTAATTACTTTAAAGCGATCAACATCCAGAAACAAAAGTGCAAAACTCTTCTTTTGACGATCGGCAAGATTGATGGCGTATTCAATTCGATCGGTGAGTGCGATCCTGTTTGATAATCCTGTTAAATGGTCATGCTGTGCCAAATGACGCATATTCGTTTCAGCTATGTAGCGCTCTGAAATAGCAGCGGCCAATACCAGACTGGTTATTGCAATAAAATTGGTATACATCCAAAGTAGCGATAAACTTTCAAAAGTCGAACCTTGCGAAAACGGCCCTTGATGAAATATGATATTAAATAGAATCATTGCACCAATTAAAAATACCACACTCGTAGCGCCACGCATTCCAAATCGTAATGATGCCCAGGTTAAAAATGGAAATGTCATAAATGCTAATGGGAGCTGCCGATTACCCAGAAGTTGTTGATCACCAAACACAAATTGTGTAACCGCAGCCAGTGAGATTAATAATATTGCAATTTCGATCATGTGCCCGCGTTGTACAGTGTTGCGTTCTTTAAACCAGAAACTCAAAAATAAAGTGGCAAAAACCAGATCGCCCATTGAATCGCCCATCCACCAGGTAGTCCACGCTCTGCCAAATTCATGCCATGGAATAATATCAAACAACGTTAGACTCAATGCACCTATGGTAGAACTCACCATGGTACTCAATACAGCCGCAAGGATTACCAACATCAGCACATCACGCACACGCGATAAGTGGTTATCAAAGTTAAAAAGTCGTAATAACGTCACCGCTACAACAGCTTCTAAAGTATTACCAATAGCAATGCTGATAGAGGGGAGTAATGGCAGGCTGGTAGTGAAGTTGGTAACAAATGCAGCAACTGCAATCCACGGCCAAAAGCGCATCCCGAATACCAACAATGCAAACAATGCTAGTCCGGTTGGCGGCCAGATAAGGGTGACATTATTGGCTACCGTAGTGAAATTCAGCCCAAATTTTGCCAGGACAAAGTAGCTGAGACTCAAGCCTAAGCCGATATACCAATAGGAGGCATCCGAAAATTTAGGTGAAAATAGGCTTATTTTTTTTGCTTGCATATATACTGGATAAAAGAATTTATAATTATTTTGGGTATTCTAAATACAGTTAAGTATAGTTAAGTATCGAAAAACCACATGAACACTCTGATACTTGAAGTTTAGTACAGTAAATATACGATTCTTGATGCAATAATAATAGCTTATCAAATTCAGATTTAAACGACTTGCCCAGCACACCAACCGGATGACCAGGCCCATTGAAAATTATAGCCGCCCAACCAGCCAGTAATATCAACAATTTCACCAATAAAGTAGAGTCCATTAACTTTCGTGGATTCCATGGTTTTTGATGATAACTCGTTACAATCAACGCCACCTAAAGTAACCTCGGCGGTTCGGTAGCCTTCGGTACCATTGGGTTTTAATTGCCATTGTTGCAGCTGTTTTGCTATTTCGGTAAAACGGGAAAAGGACAGGGAATGTAATGTGGTATCCAATATGTCTGATTTGATTAAGGCTAAAATCAGGCGTTTTGGTAATAAGGTATTTAGTATTGTTTTTAATTTGGTTTTTGAGTGAGTGGTTTGTTTTTCTTTTAGATATTCAGACAGATTAATATCCGGTAATAAATTTATTGTTATCGCTTCACCGGGTTTCCAATAAGACGAGACTTGCAATATAACCGGCCCACTTACGCCACGATGCGTAAAAAGAATATTTTCACGAAATTCGATCCGTTCATTGCTAACGATACTCTCAACTGCAATACCTGATAATTCGGACAAGGTTTTTTTGTCGTTCGGTTGTAATGTAAAAGGGACTAACCCGGCATTGGTTGGCCAGATATGGTGATTGAATTGTTCGGCAATCTTATAACCTAATGGACTGGCACTCATTTTAGGAATAGACAGTCCACCGCATGCAACCACTAACGAGTGACACTTAAAATGACCACAAGATGTGTTTAGACTAAATCGATGGTTATTGGTTTGATTATTATTTTCGATAGTATCTATTTGGCAATTTAATTTTATATCGATTTTGACTTTGGCGCACTCAGAGAGCAACATATCGAGTATGTCTTTTGCACTATCATTACAGAATAATTGCCCATGATCACGTTCATGGTAGGGAATGTTATATTGATCAACTAATGCAATAAAATCCCATTGTGTATAGCGACTTAATGCAGATTTACAAAAATGCCTGTTATGAGAAATAAAATTATCAGCAGAAACATCATAATTGGTAAAATTACAACGGCCACCACCGGACATTAATATTTTTTTCCCGGCTTTATTGGCGTGGTCTAATACAACTACTTTACGACCCCGTTTTCCGGCTTCAATTGCACACATTAACCCCGATGCACTCGCACCAATAATCAGAACATCAGTGTCAATACTATTAGCGGTCATATTAACGAAGTTTGCGGACTTTAAATTTTCGGCCTTTAATTTTCCCTTCGTTTAATATTTTTAAAGCCTGTTTTGCTATTTGACGTTCTATTGCAACAAAGGCAAGACGATCAAAAATATCTATTTTCCCGATTTGTTTTCCAGGTAAGTCAGTATTTGCTGTTAATGCTCCGAGTATATCACCGGCACGCACTTTATCTTTGCGACCACCATTGATGCATAAGGTAACCATTGGCGGGCTTAGTCTAAAATTTTCACGAGCTTTAAGAGTGTTGAGACTATCAATTCTTACCGGGTTACTTTGATACTCCTCAATTAAGGTGATTTTTTTCGCCTCTGAAGCCATAAATAAACTTAGCGCAAGCCCATCATTTCCGGCACGTCCGGTTCGTCCAATACGGTGAATGTATATTTCAGGATCGGGTGATAATTCAAAGTTAATAACAGCTTGTAAGTCTTTAATGTCTAAACCGCGCGACGCAACATCAGTAGCAATAAGAATAGAGCTACTTTTATTTGAAAATTGCACTAACACCTGATTACGATCTTTTTGTTCCAGATCACCATGCAAGGCTAAAGCATGAAAGCCTTGTTGCCACAACTCATCTGCCAATTCCTGGCATTGTTGTTTTCGATTACAAAATACTACGGTTGATTCTGGTTTAAAATGTTGTAACAAAGCAACCAGTGTTTTGGTTCGCTCACCTTTTTGTATCTCATAGAAAATTTGTTTAATTTTTTTATCATCATGCAATGCTTCAACTCGTACTTCAACTGGTGCTGTCTGAATGGATTCACTAATTTCTTGTATTTCGTCAGGGTAGGTTGCAGAGAATAATAAAGTTTGTCTTTTGTGAGGTGTTAAGTTGATGATGCGCGTAATGTCATCATGAAAGCCCATGTCTAACATGCGATCAGCTTCATCAAGCACCAGGGTATTTAAAT
>JBGMRJ010000144.1:0-4572 GCA_048061315.1 Gammaproteobacteria bacterium | reverse complement strand
CAAACACCGCGATTAGCCAATATCAAATTCATTCGTGTTGCATCCGGTTTTGATGTTGCCGATGATGAAATTGTAAAACGCGTGAATGAAGGTGATCTGGTCATCACCAGTGACATACCATTAGCTGCAGAAGTTATCGAGAAGGGCGGTTTAGCACTGAGCCCACGCGGTGAAATGCACACCACCGATAATATTAAACAACGCCTTAATATCAGAGACTTTATGGACACCATGCGATCCAGCGGAATTCATACCGGTGGCCCACCACCATTAAACCAAAATGATCGACAAGCTTTTGCCAATCATCTCGATAGAATTTTAACTAAAAATAATCATTAATTTAAGATTCGCCAACTTTAATTACTAAAATCACTTCATCGTTAACTTCTTTTGTTGCAAGCACTTCATGGCCGTTAATACGGCACCAGGCCGGAATGTCATTCAATGCACCGGGATCAGTACACGTCACTTCTAACTCTTCGTTTGGCAACATCGTTTTGATGGTGTCCTGGGTTTTAATCACCGGCATCGGGCATAATAATCTTCGGGCATCAAGCTTTTTCATTTTATTTTAGATACCAACTTTCGGGAAATTCTTCAACTGCAATCGGGCTTACCGATAATTTATCCGAACGTCCATCAGGATAATTAACTTCAACATCCACGGATTCAGCTGTGCGGCCTTGACTAAAACGGGCGCTAATTCGTGCGGCGAGGGTTATATCATCTGCTTCGGGATTGCCGTCAATCAAGGTTAAGGGGCCAGGATGGCTTAGTGTTCTTATATGTGTAAATTGTTTTCGATAACCTTCCAGGTATTGATTCTCACCGTGTTCACGGCCCACGATCAATTTGTAATTAGCAGCAGGGCGAATATGACGACCGACTTTTAATAACATAATGTCGTCAATTTCATAATCCCGTTCACCCCGTGCCGACCACAAGTCGGCCAATTTATTCGAATAGGCTTTGTCCGTTAAAAAACAGCAGCCACCGGAAGGCTGTGCATATTCATCAAAACCGTATTGTTCTGCCAGTGCGATTTGGGGTTTGCGATTTCGACCTGAAAAATCTTTTAATAACGCTCGATCAACCCAGCCTTCACGCTCGGGCAGAGTCTCTGGTAATAATTGGGCACACAGTGGTCGCAACAATAAATCACCTGCACCCGATTCTCGTTGAATTACCGGCATGGTATCACGGCGTTGTGACATCGGACGTTGTCCAATCACTTCACCCGTAATAATGAAATCGAAATTATTTTCCTGAATCCACTCAACCGCTTTTTGAACCATAAAGCCTTTGCAATCCAGACACGGATTTAAATTCTGGCCATAACCATGCGATGGATTAAGCACCACTTTTTTATACGGCTCAATCACATCAACGATGTGTAATTTAATGCCTAACTGTTCCGCCACCCACAGTGCGTTGTTACGCTTTGGTTTGGCTTTATCTTTTTTACGAATTGCATGGGTGTGGCCTTCAACGCAAAATCCAGTATAAAAATTAATGCCTTCAACATGAACGCCTTGTTCAATCATTAATTTCGCTGCAAGCAAGGAATCGAGTCCGCCGGATATCAGCGCAACGGCTTTTTTAGGTGTATTTGTGGTCATGAGTACTTACTAACGTTGTGGAATTCATCGGATGATTAATGAGTGCATACTAACAGATTGGGTTAATATTGCATCCCTTTGCATGCAAATTGTCGATAATAACCTATTGATATTAGTAGGAAAAACTAACGAACACTTTCAACGGTATAAACCCCGCCACAAATTTTAACTTCGGGTGTGCGAGCGCCTTTTTTAATATGAAAAATAAAACAGGTACCATCAATTCGACCCTGATCCACGGCTTTCCACTGTGCTACTTGCTTGCCTTCAGAATAGAGCTTAATAATTGCCTCCGTAGAAATATCGGCAGCAACAATGTGAGTTAGTACCAACATACCTGAAATCAACACTATTTGTGTTAGTTTGCGTTTACTACGGCATAGACCATTAAACATAATTATCTCCAGATTTTATTCTTGTCAAAAAGTACAGTAATCATATTAACCGCCTAGATGAAACGTTATAATTGTACATCGATAACGCGGACTTCCCACTTGGATAATATCGTAAGGCAATAAAAGCGTGTCGGCTATAATACTCAGCGGAATATCAATTGCTCTAATAAAGAACTCGCCATAATAATCATATTCATCAAGACTTTGAATAGCATAATGTGTTGCTCTTTTCGTTCCTGCATAGGGTGGTGGTGTAATTGTTTTATCAGAGTGCACAGCAATGCTGGAGCATCCCGATAAGAAGTAACTACTCACTATTAGAATTAGAATAAGTATTATAGTCTTGTGCATCTTGACCTCACTGATAATTAGGGTAAGTATAGAAAATGAAGCTGAATGCTAACTGAATGGTGAAAGTTTTCTTAAGCTTAACAAACAACAATTAATTTCAATAAACAGCGCTTAATGATACTGAATCATTTGAAATCGGTGCGACACCCCATTATTATTGTTACATTGAGTAGATGCTTTAATATTAAACATAATAGGGTTCGCCACGGATGCCAGCACCACAAAAAAACACGGATAGTCAGCTTGCCATTACAGCCTACGGTTTAAAAGCCGTAACCGGCGATCAGGATTTTGCATTGTTTGGGGCAATTGCGACATCTTTGTCGGCAGCCGCTGAAGACTCAGGACAAGAAGTACCATCACCCACCGGTGAAGGATTTGATCCGGCACTGACCGCACCTATGCCACTCTTTGAAGATTTCGATCCCGATGCCCGAATTCTATTAGCACTTGCCGAAGTTATTATAAAAGCTGCTCAGCACTTACTTGAAAAACACCTGGAAGATAAAAAGCACTTAATACTAGTCGTTTTACCAGCTGAAGCATTTGTTAGAAACCAATTTATTGATACCAAGGAATGGCAAGAGATTATTCAAAATGAATTAACAGAATTCAACGATTTGCATTTCTACTTCCTAAAAGCCGATGGCAACGTGATTAAACACGTGCAAGGTGCCTGTGCAAAATTAAATGAAAACGAAATTGAAAGCATTATTTTTGCAGGAAGTGATTCCTTATTGGATCAACTCACCATTAATGATTTACTCGATAAAAATAAATTATGCAGTAATACTATTTCAGACGGTGTTATACCCGGAGAAGCTGCAGCCAGTGTGGTGATACAAAAAATTAGCCCAAACAGCGAACAGCCACGCGCTATTTTAAAAGCCTTATCAAACTCACCCGAACCAAATTGTGGCAAGGCACACACCAGTAAAATGACAGGGTTAAGCAAGGTTATACAAACGGTGACTCAAATGGCAGGAAAAATTCCAGACAATATCGATTGTGTCATTCGAAATGACACCACAGATCAACAATATGCATTTGAGTGGCATCAAACCACGCAAAGCATCTGGCCGAATAAAATAAGCGAACAAGAGCGAATTGCCTACCAACTCGGCGAAACTACCGAGCCACCAACAGTAAAACCTCGTAAAATGCCCGAAGAATTACTGACCAGTAGCACATTAGGTGATATTGGCGCAGCAAGTATCCCATTGAGCCTGGTTTTAGGGTGTGCCCGCTTTAATTTTGACCATCCGGTGGTTAATAATTGTCTCATTTTTGAGGCGAACGAATTTCCGTTTCGAGGAGCAATTTTACTCGAAAATCCACAAGCAAATTCGCAAGTAAAAGCCTAGACAGTAGGTCTATAGAGATCATATTATGTGTGTTACGTTGACTAAAACGTAACTATTCAAGGAGGATAGGTGTATGACTAATGTAACAGTTAATGGACTAACCGCAGTCCATGCGGGATCTAATGGAATTCTAACAACAACCGATGTCTGTTTGACTCCACCGTTTTGCCCACCCATTCCGTTTACCAATATTGCAAAATCAACGGATGCCGCAATGACAGCAACCTCGGTTACTATTAATGGTAACCCTGCTTGTATTTTCACATCAAATTTTGCTGTTAGCCAAGGTGATTCTCCTGGTGGCTGTGGCGGTATAATATCCGGTTCCGTCAATGGCATGGCAGAATTCATTACATTTTCTAACAATGTATTTATTGAAGGCATCCCCGTTGTTCGCCAAACCGATAAGATGGTTTCAAATTTTAGAAACACCTCTCCGATGCCATTGCAACAACCGGGAGCTGCAAAAGCACCTGAAATTGCAGATGAAGGACCGAATGAATTAGACGAAGCTGATTTACCTTATGAAGTGGATATTCATGTTGTTGGTGATGAATTGAAATCATTAAAATCTATTATAGGCGTTGTTGATTTGGATTTAGCGCCGGAGGAAGAAGAGGGTGAGGCTGCGACGCTTGCGCTAAATCAAGATAAATCAGGAATGCAGCAAGATAAAACACCTAAAGCTGACACCACACCAGTAAAACCTCTTACACGAAAATTATTAGTAAAATCTGTTAGTGGTGCATCATCTGCAGATGTTGGCGACTCACTTGTATATAAAGTCTCTAAAACTAATTTACCTAATCCCACTCCTGAAGAATTACAGAATGTTAGTTGGCA
>JBGMRJ010000143.1:0-4631 GCA_048061315.1 Gammaproteobacteria bacterium | reverse complement strand
ACTGGTTGGAAACTAAAGAAAGTCAAGAAAGCGTTGTTACTCGATGACGAGACATTGCGAGGTTACGTCGAGAAATATAAAACAGGTGGAATTGCAGCACTACTTCAAACGAATTATTCAGGACGGCAAGTTAACCTGGATGACAAACAACTAAAACAACTTCATTTGGAATTAGACAATAGCATTTATCTCACCACGAGTGCGATTATGGAGTTTGTTCTCACCAATTTTAAAGTGAACTACTCGAACAGTGGTATGAGAGATTTATTGCATCGAGACGGCTACGCGTATAAAAAGCCGACATTGGTACCGGGCAATCCTGATCGCCAAGCACAAGAAGATTTTGTTCGCTATTACGAAAGCTTCATGAAAACAAAGAGTAGTGACGTTGAAGTTGTTTTTGTTGATGCGGTTCACCCTGAGCATAATACGATGGCTGGCTATGGATGGATAAAAAAAGGCGAAAAACGGCGATTAAAAACCAACAGTGGCCGTCAAAGACTGAATTTGCATGGTGCTATTAATGCGGAGTCAATGGAAATAACGTTGATCGAATCGGATACGATTAACAGAGACTCGACGGTGCAATTATTAGAAATGTTAGATCGCAAATATTTCGATTCAAAAGAAATTATAGTGATTTTAGATAATCCTAAATATCATTATTCCCAAGAAGTTCGAGATGTCATTGAACAAAGCACGAGATTAAAACTGGTTTACCTGCCAGCCTATTCACCCGAACTCAATTTGATTGAACGTGTATGGCACTTTTTTAAGAAAAAAGTGTTGTATAACAAATATTATGCTGATTTAGCAGAATTCAGAAAAGCAACCATCACGTTTTTTCGAAACTTTGATGCCTATACTGATGAACTGGAGTCGCTGTTAGGTGGCGGTTTTGTGAAGGGCACAGTTATACCTAAATTCATAACGCTATGGGTATAGTTCACTGTCATCTATCGCTTCTGCACTGACAGGATAAAACTGTTTTGGCATAAACAGAATTGCCTCCGCAAAGGTATGAGAAGGATAAATTATTTCCATAACCTTTTCATCACCTTCAGCAGATAGAATGAATAATTTTATTTGACCACTATATAATAAATAAAAAAATTCAGCTGGTGCCCCCTTTTCAAACAATATTGATTTTTCCGATAATGTTATTTTTCGGGAAGCAGCAAGCATTTTTTCAAGCTGGGATTCTTCTAATGCCTCAAATAATGAAATATGTTGAAACACGTCCAAAACTTCTTTATTGAATTTCATAAGCTCTATTCCATTATGTTATATGAAATAAGTCAACTTGGTCGTAGTGCCATATAATTACCATGAATTAATGAACATGGATAAATCATATAGGGCTGTTTTGTTTTAAATGGAGTCTGACCAGTTAAAATAATGGTATTTCTTAATCATGTCGGCGACCTGTTGTGGCACAGCATCTTCCCAGCCAGGGGCATTTTCGCGAATCATGCACAGAATTTTATCCGAATAAATGTTCAGATAGTCAGTGTTGACGGTATTTAAGTCGCGAACAAAATCATTCATAATTAAATAGGCATATAAATGTTGCAAGTGGGGCTCAATTTGAAGATCATTGATATCAATTAACTGGTTTGTTTTTTTATCGATTTCAGGGCAAACATAAAGGCGTAAATCGTGTTTGAATAACCGTCCAAATGATTCGAGGATACCACCTGGTAAGTTCTCATAGAATTTTTCATTCAACAACTCACGTAAGGATGGCAGTCCCATGGTAATCGCTACCGGATTATTGGTATAAGTAAACAAGTATTGCGCTAGCTTGAAAAATTCTCCGTAATGTGAAATAAGCACATTCTTACCCAAAGCACAGAGAATATTGGCGCGATCTAAGAAATCATCAGTATCAATATCAATACCCACATCACCACTTAAATCGCACAGTGTCATTTCAGACAATACCAGTAAATCTTCATTGCTTATATTTGCTTCCTGAATGAAACGCTTTTGTGCGCAGTCCAGTAGATCAATCGTCAGTTTTGTTGGCGGACGGAATCGACTTCGTTCAACCAACACCGATTTTCCCCATAATGCATCTGATATCTGGATGATATTTCCATCAGATGAAAAAAGTGCTGCGCTTGACATACCATGCTGAACCAGGCGTAAGGCCATTAATCTGTTGTCTACCTTCGAAAAAGCAGGACCGGAAAAGTCTATTAAATCAATTTCCACCGATTCAGGAAATAACTGATGCATTAATGATGGCAGAATACTATCAGGATCCTGATTAAGATAAAGTGCCGCGTAAATAAGATTGATACCCAGAATACCCAGTGTCTCCTGATCCTGAATAGCGGTTTTGCCGTGTAAGTTAGTATGCAAAATAATTGTAGAGGGTGGTTCATGTGCTTGCGTTTCAAACCGTACACCCAACCAGCCTTGCCCATCCGTTTTATGGGTAAAGCTGCGCACAGCAACCGTATTGGCAAAGGAAAAGAAACAACGACTATTGTTTCTTTGTGCATCAAGTCTTTCAATTAACAAATTAAATTCATGATCAACCATGGATGTAACACGCTCACGACTGACATAGCGAAGACATTTACCGTAAATAGCATCTGAAAATTCCATGTCGTAGGCAGATATTGTTTTGGCTATCGTTCCGGCTGCACCACCTGCACGAAAAAACCATCGAGAAGTTTCCTGACCTGCTCCAATTTCTGCAATTGAACCATATACGTCTGGATCAAGATTAATTGTCAGTGCTTTTTGATGAGAATCCTTGTTATGATTATCCATAATGTTCCGTTTATAATATTCCAGCAATCAACCAAACGGGTGATAACAAAAAAACCATTGTTCATTTCGGGTTAAAATGACACCCATTACATATAATAATAAATGATATGATCAGAGTCCACTACTAACAAAATAATATCCTGAATGAACAAGGTCAAAACACAGTTTTTAATACTATTAGCAAAATCATGATCTGTTGAATTAGGTCTTAAAGATGATCCAATCTATCCGTACCCTTCACGCGATTGAAATAACGGGCTCGATAATAATGCCGTTTGTAATTCTCATTATCAGTAAATGCAGCCCGATCATGCAATACATTGTTACTAAGCAAACCCATACCGGGTTCCAGAAGCCCTCGAAAAATATAGGGGGAATCACTCGCCAGAATCTGTTTCAAATATTCCAGTGCTTCCTGAGTTAACACATCGTCAGACCAGATTACATTATTAACACGAATGGTATAACGCATATGAAGATCACCGTCTTTGCTAACACTAAAAATCGGGCCGGCCTCTTCTGCACGTGCAATTTTTCCTTCATCAATTCTTGCGGGGATAGTCATTACCGTTGGTTCCATCAATGCCCGAATGTAATCTGGATTTTTTTCCCGTAATAAAATATAAGCAATTTCATGATCCATAAGGGCATTTTCACCCCCTTGTGCTGCTCGTTGCACTACATGTAGTAACAGAGCCCGTATCTGTTGCTGCTTTGAATTGTAATAACCATCGGTATGCCAGTGAATGGCCTGATTTGTATAAGGGATAAACTGTTGGCGGATACCTTCTTTGGCAACAGTGAGAGAAGTTAGACCTGTATCATCAGCCAACCAATTATTATCAAGGTTCTGCCCCACAAAGCGGCGACCTAGTGAAAGTGGGATCTCCGGATCGGGATCGTTAGCTGTTTTACTGGCGTAAATAACCATATTGGTTTTGCAACAAACTTGTAGAAGTTCATGGTACTCAACACTCGTTAGCGTACGTGGGTCATTTATCTCAACTACAAGATTACCAATTTCCGTTGGATAAGCATCAAGTTTGTTATCTCGCCAGGATTCGTATGAACCGTTGTTATCAAGATAAAATGGATTGGATGTGAGCTTGGCGTTGGATACATTAAAAATCATTTTTGAACCTGAGAAAAAGTTAACATTACAGCTTGATATAAATATCAATAAAAAGCATAAGTTAACGTTATTTAAACAAAACTGAAATGATCCGGATCAATAGTTAACGTAATAAGTGATTAATATTTAGCCCTATAATGCACAAACATAACAAACATTTAACGACCAGGCAGCTTGCGACTGGTTACCCTTTGGTGAAATGGCAGGTGTCAGTTTCGTACCTTTGGCAGTACCTGTATCAGATGGCTCTATTCACCGTGCAAGATTGACGCAAGGAACAGTCATCCCGCCACACACTCATCCGGTCCAGTTCTCTAAATACTGAAGAAAAACTTTTAGTTTAGATGGCATCCATTGACGACTGGGATAAACAGCAAACAATGCCATTGAAGGTAAATCGTATTCGGGTAAAATTGGTTTTAGTTTTTGTGATTCAATTTCAGCCTGTGCAATGGCTACTGGCATAATTGCGATACCAAGCCCCGAAAGTGCGGCTTCTTTGCTTATTAAAATATCATTAATTTTAAGGTTACCACTTACTTTAAGATCTTCTGGCATAAAACCGGAATGAAATTCAAATACCGGTTCTTGTTGTTTTGTAAAAATAATAAAAGGAGTGTTTTGTAAATCATCCTGTGTTTTAGGTTCACCGTATTCACGCAAAAATTGAGGCGAAGCGAATAAACCCATTTTCACATTAAAGAGTTTTTTCCCG
>JBGMRJ010000142.1:1377-4849 GCA_048061315.1 Gammaproteobacteria bacterium | reverse complement strand
GGTTTTAAATAGTGTCCAGTGTAAGACTTTTTATTTTTAATCAAATCTTCAGGCGTTGCTGCACAAATAATAGTCCCACCTTTATCACCACCCTCCGGACCAAGATCAATAATCCAGTCAGCTGTTTTAATAACATCGAGATTATGTTCTATCACCACAATAGTATTACCATGATCCCGCAAGCGATGCAGAACTTGTAATAATTGTTCGATATCATGGAAATGCAATCCGGTTGTGGGTTCATCGAGAATGTATAATGTATTACCGGTATCTCGTTTTGATAATTCTTTTGACAATTTAATGCGTTGTGCTTCACCACCGGATAAGGTTGTCGCATTTTGACCCAGTTGAATATAACCTAATCCAACATCCAATAGTGTTTGCAGTTTTCGTTTAATCGGTGGGATAGCAGTGAAGAACGGCATTGCATCTTCAATAGTCATATTGAGCACTTCGCTGATATTTTTTCCCTTGAATTTAATTTCAAGGGTTTCACGGTTATAACGATGGCCTTTGCAGACATCGCATTTTACATAGACGTCTGGTAAGAAATGCATTTCAACTTTTATAACGCCATCACCCTGACAGGCTTCACACCGACCACCTTTAACATTAAAACTGAATCGACCTGGAGTATAACCCCGTGCCCGTGATTCAGGGGTAGCCGAAAACATTTCTCGAATTGGAGTGAATAATTGAGTATAGGTTGCAGGATTAGAGCGGGGAGTACGTCCAATAGCGCTTTGATTAATATCAATCACTTTATCACAGAAATCGATTCCGGTAATTTCATCACACTCGGCCGGTTCCCGCTCTGCACCATTTAATTCGATAACAGAATGTAAGTATAACGTATCATTTATTAAAGTGGATTTACCCGAACCCGATACCCCGGTCACGGCTGTGAGAACACCAACCGGAATTTTTACAGTAACATTTTTTAAATTATTGCCTCGTGCACCTTTAATAATGATTTGTTTGTCTTCATCAAATGGAGTTCGACTATCAGGAATAGCAATTTTACGTTTACCGGATAAATATTGCCCTGTTAAGGATTTAGGATTTTTTAAAATTTGTTGTGGAGTACCCTTTGCGACAATATGGCCACCATGAACACCGGCACCAGGACCTATATCAACAACATAGTCAGCACTTAAAATTGCGTCTTCATCGTGTTCAACAACAATAACGGTATTTCCAAGATCACGAAGATAGGTTAAGGTGTTGAGCAATCGCTGGTTATCCCGTTGGTGTAAACCAATTGATGGTTCATCCAGTATATACATCACCCCAACTAACCCGGCACCAATTTGACTGGCGAGCCTAATACGTTGCGCTTCACCACCGGATAAAGTATTAGCACTTCTTTCTAGTGTTAAATAATTTAAACCGACATTTATTAAAAAATCCAGCCGCTGGCTAATTTCTTTTACGATTTTGTCAGCAACTTTCCCACGTCTGCCTTCGAGTTTTAATTTTTTAAAAAATAACTTGGTTTGATCAATTGGCATTGAGGTTATATCCGGTAGCACTTTATCGGTGATGTAAACATGTCGTGCTCCCCGCGTTAACCGGGTACCATTGCAAGCCGGGCAGGTTTGTTTGCTCATGTTCTTCGACAGTTCATCTCTCACCACATTTGATTCTGTTTCAGCATAGCGGCGTTGCATATTAGGAATGATGCCTTCAAAGGGATGTTTCTTTAAATGCTTATCACCCCGATCATTAAAATAGGTGAACTTAATGATCTCGTCACCACTGCCATAGAGAATCATTTTTTGAACTTTTTTGCTTAGCTTTTTAAAGGGTTTATCGATATCAAATTTATAATGCTTTTGTAATGACTCCAGCATTTGAAAGTAATACGCATTGCGTCTATCCCAGCCTTGTATAACACCGTTGGCTAAACTTAAACTCGGGTCGGTAATGATTTTGTGTTCATTAAAAAATTGCTCAATTCCCAGACCGTCACAGGTTGAGCAAGCACCAATAGGGTTATTAAATGAAAATAAGCGCGGTTCGAGTTCACTCAGAGCATAACCGCATTTTGGGCAGGCAAAGCGCGATGAAAAAACGATATCGTCTTGTGATTCATCGAGATAGGCGATATGCGCAATACCTTCACTCAAATTTAATGCAGTTTCAAATGAATCAGCGAGTCGGGTTTGAATATCTTCGCGTACTTTAAAGCGATCAATCACAACTTCGATGGTATGCTTTTTTCGCAAATCCAGTTTTGGTGGTTCATCGAGTTCATAAACTTCACCATCGATACGGGCACGAATAAAACCATCGGCACGCAGGTTAGCCATTATTTGTTCATGTTCACCTTTGCGGTTTTCAACAACAGGCGAGAGCAACATCAATTTGGTTGTTTTGGGGAGCTCTAATACCTGATCGACCATCTGGCTGACAGTTTGCGCATCGAGCACAATATTATGATCCGGACAGCGAGGCTCGCCTGCACGGGCAAACAATAATCGTAAATAGTCGTAAATTTCAGTAATAGTGCCAACGGTCGAACGGGGATTATGGGATGTAGATTTTTGCTCAATCGAGATTGCCGGGGATAATCCCTCGATATGATCAATATCAGGTTTTTCCATAACGGATAAGAATTGCCGCGCATAAGTTGAAAGCGATTCAACATAACGACGCTGACCCTCAGCATAGATTGTATCAAACGCTAAGGACGATTTTCCGGAGCCGGATAGGCCGGTAATCACGATGAGTTTATCGCGGGGTAATTCCAGATTGATATTTTTTAAATTATGGGTTCGGGCACCGCGTATTAAAATATTTTTCATTACTTCCTACTTATTAATAACTTGCCTATCGGCAGCTATATTATAAAATCCTTTTTTGGATCGTGAGTGAACCTGTTAATATACCCATATAATGGTGTGACTGGCAAAGATCATTGTGATGATAATAACCGGACAGTGATTATCCACAATGAAATGTAATAAAGTTATGTGTATCAATAGCTTATAGAAATATGCTCAAAGCTTAATCAGGAATCAAAAATTAATATGAAAATGGAAGGTATGACTCGCTTTGAGCGTCGTACGGCAATAGCCTTATCCGGGATATTCGCCACAAGGATGTTAGGGCTATTTATGATTTTGCCGGTGTTCGCAATTTATGCGACCACATTACCGGGGCAAAATGAATTTCTAACCGGAGTTGCAATCGGCGTATATGGCCTGACACAGGCAGTATTTCAAATCCCCATGGGAATGTTATCCGACCGGATTGGGCGTAAGCCGGTGATTATAGGCGGTCTTGTGGTGTTTGCACTGGGCAGTTTAATTGCAGCAATGGCGGATGACATGGTGCTGATTATTATCGGTCGCGCAGTTCAAGGCAGTGGTGCAGTCGCCGCGGTAGTGATGGCATTAGCGTCAGATTTAACCCGGGAAGAAAATCGGGTCAAAGTCATGGCGATTATCGGCATGAGTATTGGTTTCTC
>JBGMRJ010000142.1:0-1277 GCA_048061315.1 Gammaproteobacteria bacterium | reverse complement strand
GCAACCTTTCTGGCGATTCCACGATTATTGCAGGACAATTTAAATTTTGATCAGGCACAACATTGGCAAATTTACTTGCCGGTGTTGTTGGGTTCAATGATTTTACTAGTTCCATTTATTATTTACGCCGAACGTAAGCGAAAACTAAAACAAGTATTTAGCGGTGCTATTGTATGTTTAGGTTTAGCAATCTACGGTATGTGGAGTTTTAGCAATTCATTCGTTGGAATCGTACTGATGCTGTTAGTGTTTTTCACGGCGTTTAATTTACTTGAAGCAAGCTTGCCATCGTTAGTTGCCAAAATTGCACCCGCCACTAAAAAAGGTACGGCGATGGGCGTGTATTCCAGCTCGCAATTTATCGGTATTTTTATCGGTGGCATGTTAGCCGGTAAGTTAAGTGAGCTATACGGTTACGAAACCATATTCCTGATGAATGCTGGGTTTATTATGATTTGGTTGTTATTAGCGATATCAATGAAACAACCAAGTTACCTAAGCACACAATTACTCAATGTCGGGAAAATCTCGGAACAAGAAGCAGGTCATTTAGCAATACAACTCACCAACATACGTGGTGTTGCCGAAGCCGTTGTTATCGCTAAAGATGGGGTGGCTTATTTAAAGGTTGATAAGCATGCGCTGGACAGCGATAGTCTATGGAAATATTCGCTTAATTCTGAATCGTAGTTTTTGAACTTTTGATTTATTTTAGTTTGAAATAATGTAAACTAATCACCGTTATTGTAAAAAATAACAATATTAATATGCCCTAATACATAAACTAATAACATTAAGAGGAACAGAGACATGGCGAGAGGCGTAAATAAAGTAATATTAATTGGTAATCTGGGTGCTGATCCAGAGGTAAAATACATGCCGAATGGTGGTGCGGTTGCCAATGTCACCATCGCAACAGCAGAAAGCTGGAAAGACAAAAATACCGGTGAGCAGGTTGATAAAACCGAATGGCATCGGGTGGTTTTTTTCCGACGTTTGGCGGAAATAGTGGGCGAGTATTTGAAAAAAGGCTCAAAAGTTTATATCGAAGGTAAATTACAAACCCGCAAATGGCAGGATAAAAATGGCGCAGATCGTTACACAACTGAAATTGTTGCTAACGAAATGCAAATGCTGGATTCACGAGGCACAGGTGGTACCGCAGATTTTAACCAGGGTCAAAATATGAACCAGGGTCAAAACCCCAATGTGAATCAAGGTTCTAGTCAAGGTTCCAATCAAAACACGAACCAAAATATGAATCAGTCTCAAAATTC
>JBGMRJ010000141.1:0-5096 GCA_048061315.1 Gammaproteobacteria bacterium | reverse complement strand
ATGCCGGCTATTGCAGGTAAGATCATGTTGGCGTCGTTATCAGGATTATTAGGGTCGGGTGTTGTTTGTTTAGTTGTTGGTGCTGGTTTTTGTGCGTTGCTATTGGCTTGTGTTTTTGTAATGAGATCCTGCCAATTCGTGACACCGTGTTTATTTTTTTCCAGCGTTAAATTTAGCCCGGCAAGCACGATTTTATCGACTTCAACTTTGCCGTTGAATAATGGCATTATTTTAACTCGAACATCAGCTGATTTTATTTTTGCAAAGGCGGTTTTCGAAAAGCCTTTAACGCTGCTATTGCTTAATTGCAACTCACCCAAATTGACACCCAGCCAGGGGAAAAGGGAATAATTGAGATCGCCCTTGATTGTTAATGTTCGTCCGGTTTTATCAAACACCAATTTACTGATGTCTTCCTTATAATCATTGGGATCAATTATCATCGCCACTATAAACGGGCTTATGACTAATAGCAGGAGAATAATAGCGGTGGTAATAGCAGTGATTTTAATAATTTTTTTCATGTTAACTCTGAATTGACTGACTTAAAAGATACAGTTAGTGTAGCGCTAACAAGCTGAATTGAACATGAATAAGCTTGATAATTTGTGGTTGTTAAACCGTATATCACGGACATTTAATATACGATTTGAATCAGTGTTGTGCCGTAGCGACTGGACACAAAAGTTGAGACAGGCTACGTAAATTTAACTACTCATACATCTTTTTGATTTGTTTTGCATAGTGTTTTAAAACAACGGCGCGTTT
Source organism: Gammaproteobacteria bacterium (assembly GCA_048061315.1). Taxonomy (GTDB): domain Bacteria; phylum Pseudomonadota; class Gammaproteobacteria; order UBA6429; family Thiohalophilaceae; genus CAYQUC01. The sequence goes on along the minus strand of JBGMRJ010000141.1, from coordinate 4,328 downwards.
AATTTTCAGGGTTGGTGTCATCATGCCATTTTCGATAGTCCACGGTTCGAGTAATAGGGTTATTCGCCTAATTCTAGCGTAGCCCGGAAAATCGTGTAATTGTATGCTAATTTTTTTTAGTAAAAGTGATTGCACATTTCGGGTTTCAAATGTTTTTGCAGATTGTGGATCGATGTTATATTTTTGCGCGAGTTCTTTAATGGTGTCGGTAGTTAAAACAATAAGAGCTGATAAATAGGAACGACCTTCACCAATGATAAGGACTTGTTCAAAGTAGGGATGAATTGTAATAGCTGATTCCATATCCGAGGGAGGCACTTTTTCGCCATTGGACATGACTAAAATATCTTTGCTTCGTCCGGTGATGTAGATCTGTTCATTTTCGATTTTTACAATATCGCCAGTTGCCAGCCAGCCATCTTCATTAATTATTTCTTTGGTAGCTTGCTCATTATTCCAGTAACCTAACATATTGGCGGGGCTGCGAACCAGTAATTGATTATTGTCATCGGTGGATACTTCAATACCGGGTAATGGCATACCAACACTGGCGGGATCATTTTTTGTGGGTTTGTTGCCGCTAATGATCGGGCTGGTTTCTGTCATGCCATAACCCTGTAGAATTCTAAGCCCCATGCTAATAAATACTTTTGCAACGGGTAATGGTAATGCTGCGCCACCACTGGCTGCTAATAATAATTCACCCCCCAAGCGCTGTCTTAATTTACTGGCAACCAGTTTATCAAGCATTGGCCACAATGCCTGGCTGGGACGCCAACTCGCATTACCCTGCTGCATTAAGAAACGATGCCAACCTATAGCAACGGTTCTATTAAATAAAATTCGTTTAAGGGGTGATTGTTTAGCAAGGTTTACATAAATTTTATCGTAGATACGTTCAAATATACGCGGTACTGCGATAAGAATATTGGGTTTTAAATTTATCATGTCATCAGCAAGACCCTGGATAGATCGAGAATATGCTACAACACCACCACACATCATAGGGATGTAATAGCCTACTGTTCGTTCAAACATATGTGATAATGGTAAAAAAGACAGGAACAATTGATCGGACGGGATTTCCAGGGTTTTGAGTGCCGCTTCTGCATCAAATAATATATTGTGGTGACTCAACATTACGCCTTTTGGTCTTCCTGTGGTACCTGAGGTGTATACGATTGTCGCCAGATCATTAGCATTACCGTTACGTTGTCGTAGTTTTGCTGGTTCTTTTGAGAGCCAGTTATTAGCATAATGTATAATGCCTTCATCAGGATCAGTGGTTATAAAATTTGCGTTGTCATCAAGAGCAATAATGCCTTTTAGTTGGTTAATGCATTTTGGCTCGGCTTCTTTAATTTGTTGCCACTTCGTGACGTCTTGTACAAACAGTAATTTAACATCGGCATTTTGTAATATATAAGCCGCATTGTCGGGGCGATCATCAACGTATAAGGGTACTACAACCAGACCTAAACCAAGTGCGGCATGTTCAATGGCAACCCATTCCGGGCAATTGCGCATTAATATTGCAATTTTATCACTCGAATTTAATTTGAAAGTATCGATAGAGTGTTGCCAGCGGGCGACAATTTGAGCCATATCAGACCAGCTTAAATCCTGCCATTGTTTGGCATCACGAAGATAGCGGCGATATGCAATTTTATCGGGAGTCAACTCTAGGCGTGCTCGAAATAAGCCATCTAGCGTTTTGGCTGTATCAGCCGGTATATAATCTAGAGTGTTGTCCATTTGATTGCGTTATGCCTTTTTTTATTATTTTAGGTTATTATTGACGTCCGTATAGTGAGCTATTTCCTAATAAGTAGGCTGATGATAATGCTAATGCCACTAAACAGCTAGTTTTTTATTATATATATTTCAGTAGTTTAGCTTGATAAATCACATAAGTTGAGCTTTAGGTAAATTTGCCCAATACACATAACCCTCATAAGGTTTTAATATGAATATAACCGTTAATGGTGAAAATAAGGCTATCCGTGATAACTGTAGCGCCGAGCAGTTACTGCAAGACATGGGTTTTGCCGGAAAACGGGTTGCTGTTGAGCTCAATATGGAAATTGTGCCTCGTAGTCATTATGCTCAAACTTTTATAACCGATGGTGATAAAATAGAGATTGTTCGTGCTATTGGGGGTGGTTAGTAGTCGGTACTCACTAACAGCAAATTTGAATTACAATTAACTACTCATTCGAAGAGATCAGGATACGACATGAATACAGCAACGAGTCACATGCAAGCCAAAACAAGTAACAAGGATGATTCTTTGGTCATTGATGGTATTTCATATGCATCACGATTATTAGTAGGCTCTGGAAAATACAAAGATTTAACTGAAACGAAATTGGCAACCGAAGCCAGTGGTGCCGAGATTATCACAGTTGCTATCCGGCGCACCAATATCGGCCAGGATCCCAATGAACCCAATTTGCTCGATGTGGTCCCCATGGACAAATACACTATTTTACCCAATACCGCAGGGTGCTACACAGCCGATGAAGCCATTCGAACTTGCCGTTTGGCCAGAGAACTACTCGATGGCCGTAGTCTGGTTAAGTTAGAAGTGTTAGGTGATAAAAAAACCTTATTTCCGGATATTACTGAAACATTAAAGGCAGCAGAAATTTTAGTTAAAGACGATTTTAAAGTCATGGTATACACCACTGACGATCCAATCACAGCCAAAAAACTCGAAGACATGGGCTGTGTCGCTGTGATGCCATTAGCTGCGCCCATTGGTTCCGGTTTGGGAATTCGCAATCCTTACAACATAAAATTAATCATCGAAAATGCCAAGGTGCCGATTTTAGTTGATGCTGGCGTTGGTACTGCATCTGATGCGGCATTAGCGATGGAACTCGGTTGCGATGGTGTGTTAATGAACACCGCCATTGCAGGAGCACAACATCCGGTGTTAATGGCCTCGGCAATGAAAAAAGCCATCGAAGCAGGGCGTGAAGCTTTTCTTGCCGGACGCATGCCTCGGAAGTTATATGCCAGTGCATCTTCGCCGATTGATGGGACATTTTTTTAAAATTATTATAGTGTTGTTTAATAGTAAGTACATTTATTTAACTGAAATTAAATGACAATAGAAAAAAACGAAAAAGGCCAATACCTCCGTCGTATAAAAAGCTATGTTCTTCGTGAAGGACGTCTTACATCCTCTCAAGCTCGGGCAATGAAAGAGTTGTATCCGAAGTTCGGGTTAGAGCATCAACAACAATTACTGGATTTCAACAGCGTATTCGGGCGTACTGCACCGTGTTTTCTTGATATAGGTTTTGGAACCGGAACCAGTATGATCCACATGGCGGAATTACATCCAGATCACAATCTGCTTGGAGTTGAAGTGCACGGACCGGGAGTGGGTAGCCTGTTATTGCAAGTTGAAAAAAAGAATTTATCCAATATCCGCGTTGTCTATCATGATGTGATGGACGTGTTGAATAATATGATTCCGGATGAATCATTATCAGGGGTTTTTCTATTTTTTCCTGATCCCTGGCATAAGCGTAAACATCATAAGCGCCGTCTGGTTCAGGAGAGTTTCATTGAACTATTGCGCCAGAAATTAATTCCCAGCGGTTTTTTTCACATGGCTACCGATTGGCAGCACTATGCGCAACACATGATGAAAGAAATGTGCTCGGCACAGGGATTTAAAAACCAGAAAGGTGATAATAATTATTCACAGCGCCCCGATTATCGACCGATAACAAAATTTGAACAACGTGGTCAGCGTTTGGGACACGGGGTGTGGGATTTAATTTTTTTAAAAGACTAAAACATAAATTCAACCAAAATTGTGATTGAGTTAATAGTAAATTAATCTTGATATAGTATAGTTGTGTTCAACTTCATATTTGATTTTAACTCTTAATCCCCATAAATACACTGCACTAAGTAGATAACACTGTCTATGTAGTTTTTATCTACTGTCTTATTAAACTTAAACTAATTGTATTTTGTTTTATGACAGTTTACATTTAATATTATATGCCTTGATCTGGGTATAATATTATCATTAGAAATATTCTGAAAATCTATTAATTATCTTTATTGCTCAATTAACTTAGTTACCGTTAATAATATAGGGTAACCCTACCATTCAATTACACGTTACGACCTAGATTTTATTTTCTTTTTAAGCTCTATATTCCTACATTAATGTGATCAAAATTTATTTTACTAATAATTAAATTTACGTTGAAAGTTAACGAATAATAAAAAGGGAATGTTATGAAACGTCGTGATTTTTTAAAATTTGGTTTAACCGCCAGTGCCACCGGTGTAACCGCCGG
>JBGMRJ010000140.1:0-5105 GCA_048061315.1 Gammaproteobacteria bacterium | reverse complement strand
GGTTTTACCACAACCACAAATATGAGTCGTAGTATCTGATTCAGATTTAATTTCTTCCGGGCCAACAGCGCCATCAATTCCTTTATGTGTACCATCGCAATAAGGTGAATTTTTAGTTTGACCGCAAGTACAAATCCATGCGCTTTCATTTGCTTTAATTTCAACTGCGTAGGGTTCATTATTATCGTACATACTCATATCAATTATCCTTGTTAAAATTTTAACTAACTTATCATGTAAATATTAGTTTAAGATTACGTTCATGTAAGTAGCCCTAATTAAAACCGAAGCTGTTAAATCTAAAATCAGCATTTCCACAATTATTTTGCATCAAACTTGAGATCATACTACGTCGGTAGACAGGATAAAAAGTAATCAATTTGGTGAGTGATTTGCAAAATTAGAGTGTATTACAGAATTAAAAACGTTAATGTAGGCGAAATAATGATAACAAAATCAATAAATCAAGAGAATTGCTTAACTATGAAATTTGATTATTTTTTATTTCCAATGCTTTTTACCGGATCCATTCCTGCTTTAATTTCCCGATATAATCAAATATTCCTTATTATCTCTGGACTATTGCTTATAAGCGCATGTGATCAAAAACAGGAACAGCAAGTCCAACGCTTAGCGGCAGTCACCGTTGCAACTGCACAAAAAGAGACCATCAAGCCATCAATTGAATTCGTCGGACGCGCGGAATCCACTGATGATATTAAAATTCGCTCACGTGTAGCAGGTGTATTAACCAAGCGCTTTTTCAAGCAGGGGCAAGACATTGAAAAAAATGCCAAATTATTCGAAATAGATCAGGTACCTTTCAAGACCGCACTAAATGCAGAGCAGGCAAAATTTGACAAAGCAAAAGCTGATCTAACCATTGCTACTCGAAATTTCAAACGTGGTAAAGAATTGGTGAAGGAAAATGTCATTAGCCAACTGGATATGGACAAATTAACCAACAAGTTAGAAGTTGCTAAATCCGGTATAGCGCAAGCGCAATCCGGTGTTGATACGGCAAAGCTCAATCTTGGATATACTATTATTAAAGCACCATTGAGCGGTCGTATCGGAAAATCTCTTTTTGCTATTGGCGATGTTATTAATCCATCGGCTGATACTTTAACAACATTGGTAAAAATGGACCCCATGTATGTCAGTTTTCAGGTGAGTGAAAAGGCCATGGTCACTTTTTACCAGGAAGTTATAAAACAAAAAGAAGCCAAGGTTGTCGAAAAGACTGCCTATATAGTCGAACTGCGATTATCGAATGGTATCCGCTATTCAGAACAAGGTAATATTGATTACCTTAGCAATCGTATCGATTCCGCTACAGGAACCATGAATTTACGTGCGCTATTTAATAATCCCGATTCATTATTATTACCCGGTCAATACCTGGACGTGATAATTATGTCAAAAGAAGAAACCTCGGCTATATTAATACCTCAATCTGCGGTGCAGGAAGACCAGCAAGGTCAATTTGTTATGACCGTTGCTGCAGATAATAAAGTAGCAAAAACCAGGGTGACAATGGGAAATCGTTACAAACTAAAATGGGAAGTTGTATCCGGTCTAAAAGTAGGTGATCGGGTAATCGTGGAAGGTTTACAAAAAGTACGTACCGGTGCTGAGGTTACCGCGACGGAACAGAAAATAAAGCCGTTTGAAGACGCTGAAAAAATAACCGATGACAAAAAAACAGAAGAAACATCAGGTAATAATAAATCATAATAATAAATTTACATCAGCGCTGTAAACGGAGTTACTAACCATGATTAGCCAATTTTTTATTCACCGTCCAAAATTTGCATTTGTAATTGCCATTGTCATCACTCTGTCAGGTTTATTAGCGATACCGACATTACCCGTTGCGCAGTTCCCTGAACTTGCACCTGCCCAAATTGTTGTTAGTACAAATTATCCTGGTGCATCGGCTGATATTGTCGATAAAACTGTTGCGTCACCGTTAGAGTCTGAAGTGAATGGTGTTGAAGGCATGATTTACATGTCATCAAATAGCTCGAATGATGGTTCCTACGCACTTTCTGTTACTTTTGAGGTTGGATTTGATGCAGATTTAGCTCAAATTCTGGTACAAAACCGGGTCAGTAAAGTAATGCCGCGGATGCCAGAAGAAGTAAAACGAGCCGGCATCGCAGTAGAAAAACAATCACCCAATATGTTATTAATTGTGAATTTGTATTCATCTAATGACCAGTTTGATAATTTGTTTCTCGCTAATTATATGTTGCTAAATGTAAGGGATTCGATTGCGCGAATCAGTGGAGTGAGTAAATCCGATATACTGGGTGCAATGGATTACAGTATGCGTATGTGGCTCAATCCGGATCGCATGGCGGCTCTCGGAATAACGGTTAATGATGTCAGAGACGCAATTGCAGAGCAAAATATTCAAGTCGCAGCAGGTAAAATTGGCTCAGCGCCATCGATGAAAAACCAGCAATTCCAATACACCTTACTGACCAAAGGCCGGCTCGAGTCTGTATCAGAGTTTGAGCAAATAGTCATTCGTGCCAAAGAAGATGGTTCGTTGGTCTACATGAAAGATGTCGCCCGTGTTGAATTGGGATCAAAATCATATGATGCATTCGCCACCTTGAATAACAAACCCAGTGCAACCCTGGCCATTTATCAGCAACCCGGTGCTAATGCACTCGATATATCGGATGCTATCCGGAAAAAAATGGAGGATCTTAAACAATATTTTCCTGATGGTCTGAAATACGACATTATTTACGATACTACCCGTTTTATTGAAGTATCGTTACTTGAAGTCGTAGAAACACTTTTTATTGCATTACTTCTGGTAGTTCTGGTGGTCTATGTATTTTTAGGTGATTTTCGTTCTACCTTCATTCCTGGAATTGCAATTCCGGTGTCTTTGATTGGTACTTTTGCGGTATTACTGGCGCTGGGTATGTCGATCAATACCATTTCATTATTCGCATTAATACTGGCAATTGGTATCGTGGTTGATGATGCAATTATTGTTATTGAGAGTACCCAGCGATTAATGGCAGAGGGAATGGATCGAGTAACCGCAACCCAGGAAACCATGAAAAAAGTCACGGGTCCCATTGTTGCCACCACACTGGTTTTGCTAGCGGTATTTGTACCCGTTGCTTTAATGCCAGGAATTACTGGCAAAATATATTCCGAATTTGCCATTACAATCAGTATTGCAGTTATAATTTCTTCAATCAATGCATTAACCTTAAGCCCGGCTTTATGTGCATCAATATTAAAACCAGGAAAAAGCAAGCGCTTATTATTTCTTGAAAAATTTGAAAAGTATCTCCACAAATTAACGGGTAGCTATGTTGAATGGGTAAAATTTTTATGCCGTCGTACTATTATCGTAGCAGTTTTCTATTTAGGATTAATTGCTATTACTGGACTTTTAGTTACTTACTTACCTGGAGGTTTTATACCGGAGGAAGATCAGGGTTACATGATGGTCGACGTTCAGTTACCCGATGGTGCATCGCTGAATAGAACAGAAAGAGTGGTTGAAAAACTCACTAAAATGATGAAAGAAGAATCTGGAGTGAGTAACGTCCTGGGTATTACCGGATATAGTTTGTTAACCAAAGCGGTAGCATCCAATGTTGCCTTATTAATTGTGGTATTGGACGATTGGGAACAGAGAACCGAATCAACATTGTCACAGTCAGCTATATTACATAAACTTCAAGGAAAAGTGACCAGCATTAAAGAAGCCAATGTATTTATGTTTTCTACACCCGCGATACCCGGTTTAGGCAGTACCGGTGGCTTTGAATTTATAATGCAAGACACCGCTGGCCGTAGTCAGGCTGAACTTGCATCAGTTGCACGAGCACTTATAATTGAAGCCAATGGAGCACCCGAAATCGGTGCTGCATTTACATCTTTTCGAGCAAATGTACCACAATTATTTGTTGATCTGGAAAGAGTCAAAGCGAAGAATCTTGGTATTTCAGTACAGGATATTTTTCTCGCCTTACAGGTAAATCTGGGTGGCTACTACGTTAATGATTTTAATCGCTATGGCAAGGTCTACAATGTCTATATACAAGCAGAAAAAAGTTTCCGCAATTCGCAGAATGATATTAAACGACTCTACGTACGTCAACGTGATGGTAAAATGGTACCACTGTCTACACTAACAACTATCAAACCAATTTTAGGCCCCCAGGTAACCAGTCGCTACAACATTCAAAGTTCAGTCACTATTAATGGATCAGCAGCACCTGGTTATAGTTCTGGTCAAGCTATTATTGCTATGGAAAAAGCTGCACAACGTGTTTTACCTGATGGTTATCAATATCAATGGACGGGTCTAACGTATCAGCAACTAGCAGCTGGTAATTTAGCACCGATATTATTTTCACTCGCGATTATATTTGTGTTTCTGTTTCTGGTCGCACAATATGAAAGCTGGTCAATACCGTTAGCCGTTTTACTTGCAGTTCCAATTGCATTGTTAGGTGCTTTTCTCGCAGTATTAATTGCGCAATCCGATGTTAATATTTATACTCAAATAGGATTAGTAATACTTATCGGTTTGTCAGCCAAAAATGCAATTTTGGTCGTTGAATATGCCAAAGAACTACATGAAACTGAAGGATTACCAGTATTTGAAGCTGCCGTCAAAGCAGCACATTTACGATTTCGTGCGGTACTGATGACGGCATTATCATTTGTTCTTGGTGTTATACCGTTGGTCATCGCAACGGGTGCCGGAGCTGGTAGTCGTAATTCAATTGGATTGGCCGTATTTGGTGGAATGGTAATGGCAACGATAGTGGGAACTTTGTTAGTTCCAGTATTTTTTGTCATCATCCAAAACCTGCGAAATAAAATTAAAGGAAAACAAATCTAAATTTAACCAGGCCGCCCATCAATACGGGATTGAATCAATATCGGAAAATATACTATTAGGAATAAAATAAATGATACTATCCAAAAAAACTGCGATAGTAAAATACACAGTGAATACATCTCGGGAATAAAAATGGGTAAGATCACTCTGCAAAAAATAGCGATGGTGAAAACTAAAACAATCCAGAAAATTAATTTAGGTGGTTCAAATACAT
>JBGMRJ010000139.1:0-5248 GCA_048061315.1 Gammaproteobacteria bacterium | reverse complement strand
GTCATAAAACTCATAAAGATTTTTATCCTGGTCGTATCCCGTAAATCTTTATGAGTTAATAACCAGATATCCCATGCAGGTATTGCTGTTGCAGGCGGTACTCGTTGTAAATCCGGTTCTATATCACACATAAAGCAAGGCAAAATCGTAATACCCAAGCCAGCTTTTATTGCGGCTAATTGTGACATGGCATCGGGTAACAGGTGATGGATTACGCTATCCGGAAATTCACTTTTTTTAATCCAGCGCTCATCGGTGGCACTGTCCCAGCCAATCCAGCTTAATGAATCAGTATTACCCGTTGCGATATAGTCTTCAAGATAACGCTTTGATGCATAAACAGATTTATTATATTTTATAATTTTACGCCCAACTAAATGATCGGGTGGGGAGTTAGTGATTCGAATAGCAATATCAGCCTCACGTTTACTTAAATTAAATTCTTCGTAAGAAACCAGTAATTCCAAATCAATGCCGGGGTAGGTTTCTGTGAATGCCACAAGATCCGGTGTTATGAGACTGACAATAGGTGCCGGCATGGTGACTCGAATTTGACCACTCAATTCGGCATCACGACCGAGAACTTTTCGATCCAGGGTATTCACTTCTTCTTCAATGCGCTTTGCACTGTCGAGCATATCTTCTCCGGCTGATGTGAGTGTATAGCCGGTGGGTAGTCGGTCGAAAAGACGTACATCGAGTTTTTTTTCAAACGCATTAATTCGGCGTGAAACCGTTGAATGATTAACACCCAGCATCGCCGAACCACCCCGTATTGAATTTTTACGGGCAACGGCCAAAAAATAACGAATATCATCCCAATCCATACGGTGCATTATTGCAACATTGGAATGCAATAATCAAGGGTTCCGTTTCAATATTACAACAGCTAGTCTAAGCTCAGACAAATAGGACTATCTGTAACATGAAATCGAATTCATCAGCATGGCTTGCTCAACCCAATTATCAAATTGACATTACTCCTGTCAATAAACGTATCGTGATTAAAATTGATAATCAAATAATTCTGGATAGTCAAAACGCCTTGCTATTGAGTGAGCAAGGTCATCATGCGGTTTATTATTTTCCAGCATCCGATATTAAAATGGCGTATCTCGAAAAAATAAGCAAAGAAACATTTTGTCCCTTTAAAGGCAGTGCCAGGCACTGGTCGCTATTATTCAATAATAGAACAATTGAAATCGCGGCCTGGAGTTATGAGCAACCTTTCGAGCAGGTTAAATCGATAAAAGATTATATTGCCTTTTATCCTGCCGTAATGAAAAACGCCATATTATATTAATGACCCACTTAACATTTAAAAATCGAATTCAATTAATAATAGGAGAAAAACATGAGTGCTTATATGATAGTTCACGCTACTGTGAAAAATAGTGACAATTTTAAAAAATACTCTGAATCAGCAGGACCAACACTCAAACTATTTGGTGCTGAAGTGATGTTTAAAGGAAAAGTATCCGAAGTATTAACGGGTGATCATCAGTATAAGGTATCGGCAGTGATGAAATTTCCCGATACTCAGGCAATTAGTAACTGGTATAACTCAAAGGAATACCAATCATTAATTCCGCTTCGAGAAACAGCGGCTGATGTTGTTTTTGTTGGAGTTCAGGAATAGCTGCGGGTACTAGAATGAATCAAAACTCAAGTAATTTAAAATTTAAAGAATCTAACAGCATAAATTTTTATGACTATAATCCTGAACAGGCTAACTTTCATGATGAAGTCATTAAAGGATTAAAATCGAATCCTAAAAATATTGCACCAAAATTCTTCTATGATGAAAAAGGCTCAAATTTATTTGATGCTATTTGTGAGTCGACTGAATATTATCCTACAAGAACCGAAATGCAGATTCTGCATCAAAATCAAAAAGAAATAGCAGCACATTTTGGTGAAAATTGTTTATTGATAGAACCCGGTAGCGGTAGTAGCCAGAAAGTGAGAATTCTAATGGACAGTGTTAGTCCTAAAGCGTATATGCCAATGGATATATCAAAGGATTATTTACGTCTGGTCGCTGAGGATATTGCAAATGAATACCCCTGGCTAGAGGTACATGCTGCCTGTGTTGATTATAGCCGCCCGTTTTCAATACCGCAGTGTCATGAAACTGCACGTAAAGTTGCATTTTTCCCGGGATCAAGTATTGGTAATTTTGATCCTGAGAATGCGATACAGTTTCTGCAGCATATGGCTAATATGCTTGAGTCCGATGGTGGTTTATTAATAGGTGTGGATCTTAAGAAAAGTAGCGATACACTCAATGCCGCCTATAACGACACTGAGGGGGCAACCGCGGCTTTCAACCAGAATTTATTAACACGAATGAATTCAGAATTGCAAGCAGACTTCGATCTTGATAATTTTCACCATCATGCGTTTTATAATGAAAAATTGAGTCGTATTGAAATGCACCTAGTGAGTACCGAAACACAAGTAGTGTCTGTTAATGGTCATAATTTTGTGATAAAAAAAGATGAAACAATTCATACTGAAAATTCTTATAAATATACTATTGAGGAATTTCAAACTCTGGCAAGTAAAGCCGGTTTTAAACCGGTAAACGTATGGACAGATAGCGATAACTTGTTTAGTGTACATTATTTCGAGATGAAATAAGTTTCTAGAGATTATGGATAGAGCACTGTTACTAAAAGCCAATCGTCATTTACGAAAAAATGATCCTATAATGGCACAGTTAATAAAATTGTATCAACCATTTTCATTTAATACTAAAGTGACTAAAAAACCGAATCATTTCCATACGGTGGTGCGGACTATTATCAGCCAACAGCTTTCTGTTAAGGCAGCACAAACTATTCAGGATCGATTACTAAAAAAACAGGGCGGGCGACTATTTAATCCTAAAAAAATACAGATTCTAACAGATACTGAAATACGCCAATGTGGATTATCAAAAAATAAAGTACGCTATCTGCGGGCGATATCCTTAGCGATTAATGACAAAGAATTAGTGTTTTCAAAACTGGAAATACTCGATGATGAGGAAATTATTGAAACATTAATCCACTATCCGGGTATTGGTCTTTGGAGTGCAGAAATGATATTAATGATTTCATTTAAACGATTGGATATCCTGCCATTAGGCGATTTAATCATACGCAAGTCCATGCAGTTACACTATGGATTGGATAAGTCCACGACATACGATGAATACCGCGAAATAGCAGCAGCCTGGCAACCTTATCGAACTATCGCGAGTCGTTATCTATGGGCATCAGCGGCTGGTTGAGCAATAGTATTTTTTTCAAAATCGAGCAACCATTTTTTTCGATAGAGACCACCTGCATATCCGGCAAGATCACCGTTAGATGCAATAACGCGATGGCAGGGAATAATAATCGCAATTCGATTACGACCATTTGCAGATGCAACAGCGCGTACCGCCTGTTGGTTTCCTAATGCGATTGCTTGTTGGGTATAAGATCGGGTTTCACCATAGGGAATCTTTTGCAGGCTAGACCATGCTAATTCCTGAAAAGCTGTACCGGGTGCGTGTAATGGAACTGTAAATTGTTTTCGATCACCTGAAAAATATTCCTGTATTTCCAATTGAACCTGATCCAGATGGGCATTATTTCCCGGTAAAATAACAGCATTTAATCTCTTTTTTAAATCCAGAAATTCTGTTTCCAGCATTCTTCGATCGGTAAACTCCAGCAAACATATTCCCGTGTTTGTCGCGCAGGCGAACATGGGGCCGATGGGGGTGGTAAAACGTATAATATTGATAACGGATGTGTTGCTGGATTTTGTTGGTGATTTCCCAAAAATGGATTGAAATTTTTCGTTAAAACCACTTAGTGAGTGGTAGCCACTATCAAAAGCTGAATTTGAAATTGTTTCACCTTTTTGCATTTTCCTAAATGCAGTATTGATTCGTAGTAATCTTTGATAGCCATGAAACGTCATATTATGATGTTTTTTAAACCAGCGTCGAATGTGACTGGGTTCAATATCGCGTTGTTTTAAGTCATAGTCTTTTATCCTCAAGTAGGGATTTTGATTTAGCTCTTTTATTAGTGACTTGATGTAATCCGGTGTTTCATCCTGTTGCTCCATTGGTTTACAAATTTTACACGGTCGATAACCATTTTGGAGCGCTTGTTGCACTGTCTCATAAAAAATAACATTTTCAATTAGAGGTTTTCGCGCTCGACATGAAGGACGACAAAATATTCCAGTGGTTTTAACCGCAGTAATAAATATACCTTCATAGTGGGTATTTTTACTACCAATTAAGTCGTATTTTTCATTAAATGACAAGGTATCCATAGACAGAAAATATACCATTAACTACTCATCAGAAACTACCTGTATTTTAACAAGTATGTTTTAATCATTTTTAGTTCGGTGCATTTTTGCAAATTTCTTTTGCAAAAATTGTCACTTGTTGAATTCCCCTTAAACACCATAATTTACCCTATGTTGTTGCGTGTTCAGGAAACTGGCGCGTTATTTTAAGGGTATTTTTTTATGGTTTTAATATATTTTAATAAAATTAAATTTGATTGGTTATTTGAAAAGACATTATTGTTTTCGTTAATTTTTTTGTTTACGATTTTATTTTTCAGTAATAGTATCTATGCCAGTCCGGATGCATCCAATATTAAAAGTGACAAAAGATCGGGCTGGTCAGTTTACTTTGACAATGATGGATTTTCCGGGAATAGTGATGATCGCGGTTACTCAGGTGGTCTTTCTGTTTCGGTAAGCGGTGATATTGCAAAAGCATCTGTCATCACACTCGATCCAATTTTACATTTTACAGATGATTCTTTAGGTCTCTCCAATAATTCATTATTACAGCTCAGTAGTATTGAAACCGGATTAACGGTGTTTACCCCGGATACAACAAGTGCAACTGAACCGTTATTTAATGAACGGCCGTATGCGAGTTTGATTTATTTATCCAATAATCGGTCACAAGTTGATGTCTATAAGCGGTCAGCAATAACAAGCAGTTTTACATTGGGTGTATTGGGTTTAAAAGTGGCGGGTGAGTTACAAAATTCACTTCATAAACGCGTGGGTGCAAGCACCGTTGATGGCTGGAATAATCAAATTTCGGCAGGCGGTGAATTGACGTTTCGTTATAGCATTGCAAAACAAACCATTCTTATGAGTAATTATAATAGTGAACATATTGATTTTGAATTAACAGACACTTCGAAATTAAATGCCGGGTATTTAACCGATGCAC
>JBGMRJ010000138.1:0-5291 GCA_048061315.1 Gammaproteobacteria bacterium | reverse complement strand
GTTGGGGCAACTCAGTGTCGGTTCGAGTCCGACCGCCGCTACCATCTTTTATTCATTTTCCATGTGGCGTCGTGATTTATAATAATTAATTAACCCATTTGTTGAACTATCGTGAGATGAAATTTGGTTTTCATTCTGAAGTTCAGTTAATACACCTTTCGCTAATTGCTTGCCTAGCTCTACTCCCCATTGATCAAATGAATTAATATTCCAAACAATGCCTTGCACGAAAATTTTATGTTCATAAAGTGCTATTAAACTCCCCAGGGTTCTGGGTGACAATACTTTATAAATAATTGTATTCGAGGGTTTATTACCGGGGAAAATTTTATGCGGTAACAATTTTTTAATTTCTGCCTCACTACTGCCCTGTTGCTGCATTTCATCCCTGGCTTCTTGCTCAGTTTTACCACGCATAAAAGCTTCGGTTTGTGCAAATACATTCGACATCAACACCCGATGGTGTTCACGAATGCAGTAATAACTTGAAACAGGAGCAATAATATCAGCAGGAATTAATTTAGTGCCTTGATGAATGAGTTGATAAAATGCATGTTGCCCGGTGATTCCCAACTGACCAAAAATAATGGGGCCGGTGGAATAATCTGTAATAATATTGCCTTCCCGATCAACACGCTTACCATTGCTTTCCATATCAGCCTGGCGTAAATAATCTGCAAATAGGTGCAAATGTTGGTCATAGGGTAATACCGCATGTGTTTCGGTACCGAAAAAATTGTTATACCAAATACCGATCATCGCTAGCGTAATTGGCAGGTTTTTTTCTAATGGCGCAGTTCTAAAATGATCATCCATTTCAAACGCACCTTGTAATAATTTTTCAAAATTAACCATGCCAATTGAAATTGCAATTGATAAGCCAACGGCAGACCATAATGAATACCGACCCCCGACCCAATCCCACATGGTAAAAATATTTTCTTCACCAATACCCATTTTAATTGCAGCTTCAATATTATCTGTCGCGGCAACAACATGCTTTGCTATGTCACCGTGATTTTCAATTGATTTTTTTAACCACTTGATAGCAGTATCTGCATTGAGCATGGTATCCTGTGTCGTAAAACTTTTAGAAACAATAATAAATAGTGTTGTCTCTGGTTTTATTTTTTCAAGAGTTTCCCAAATATGACTCTCATCCACATTCGAGACATAATGCATGTGCATATCATGTATGGCATAGGGTTTTAGCGCCTCAGTAACCATCACTGGCCCTAAATCAGAACCGCCAACACCAATATTGACAACATCGGTAATTGGTTGCCCGGTATAGCCCCGCCACTGACGTGTTCGTATGGCTTCACTAAAAACACGCATTTTTTCGAGAGCGGCATTAACTTCCGGCATGACATCTTTGTCATCAACGATGACGGGACGGTTACCGCGATTACGTAACGCGGTATGCAACACCGACCGATTTTCTGTATTATTGATTGCCTCGCCACTGAACATACGGTGAGTCCACTCGTTAACACCGGCTTGTCTTGCCAGATCATAAAGCAGTTTCATAGTCTTTTTGGTAATGCGATTTTTTGAAAAATCGAGTAGTAGATTATTAAATTTCAATGAAAAGGCATTAAATCGCTCAGGATCTTCATCGAATAATTGTCGCATATGAACATCTTTAATCTCATCAAAATGCTTCAGCAGCGCTTTCCAGGCTTTTGATTGTGTTAAGCTACTCTTTTTATTACTATTTTTCTGATTGGGGGGATTGGAGTTCATTGATGTTTTCATGTTTTCTTCATACCCGAAGTTAAAAAACCGCTTTTTAGTCAATCGTTTATAGAGTGTTACAGTATTAATCTATCCTAGCACGTGATTTGATTTACTGTGAAATTTAGAGAAAAAGGTCAATATCAAACTCCTGAAATGGGCATTTGAACAAACTTATCGGGTATAATACACATTTTACTAATGACAATACCACTATCTATGAATTCCAATATTGATCCTATGAATACTGAAACAAATCCTATTAATAATACTCAAGATAATGATGCAGCACTGCGCGCACGCGTGAAACTGTTTGGTAATATTCTGGGAGAAATTCTCCATGAACATGCCGGCAAACAAGTCTTTGAGGCTGTCGAAACATTACGTAAGGGTCACATTAATCTTCGAAAAAAAAATAATGAACAAAAACGGGCAACCTTAGCCAAATTAGTTGAATCGCTCGATAGTGAAACCGTTGTTCATGTTGTTCGTGCTTTTAGTATTTATTTCAGTTTGGTGAATATTGCAGAAGAAGACGTTTTGCATGCCAAACGTCGTCGTATGGTTAATAAAGGTGAAAATTTATGGAAAGGTTCTTTTCATGAAACATTGCGCGAATTTCAGGAACAAAATATTAGTGCCGAGCAATTACAGCATGTATTAGATCACATGGCTTACATACCGGTATTCACTGCTCACCCGACAGAATCTAAAAGACGTACCATTCTTGAATCACTGCGTCGAATTTTTATTATTTCTGAAAAATTAAATACCAAAACCAATAAATATGAATATGATGATGTTGTTGAAATTTTAAAACGTCATATTCAAATATTATATAAAACCAATGAAGTTCGAATTCGAAAACTTCAAGTGGTTGATGAAGTTAAGAATGGTTTGTATTATTTTCGTGAATGCTTGTTTAAATCAGTTCCTCAAACCTATCGATTTATTGAAAAAGCATTAAAATCAACTTACAACAGTGAATCTGAAATAGTAACAGTACCGAGCTTCATGCAATTTGGTTCCTGGATTGGTGGCGATCGTGATGGCAACCCGTTTGTGAAGCACGATACTACTGTTATGGCATTAAGAATGCAGGCACAGGCAATATTAGAAGAATACGTTAAGCGTGTTTCCCGCTTAAGTCATGTGTTATCGCATTCTCGGCAGTTTTGTGATTTAACACCGGAATTTAATGCTGCTCTTGAAGTAGATGAAAATGAATTAAGTGCGTTGTTTGATTCGAAAAGTAATAAATTTATTCAAGAGCCTTATCGTCGTAAATTATATTACATCCGTCATCGATTAGAATGTCAGTTAGATCATATTACTAAAAAAATTAATGGCGAAGAAATTGATGATATTCAATCTTGTGAATATAAAGATGAACTCGCATTTTTAACCGATTTACAAATAATAAGTAACTCACTACACCATCACGGCGATGGTAATGTAGCTGAAGGTACTTTAAAAGATCTTATTCGACTAGTAGAAACATTTGGATTCTTCTTATCCAAATTAGACATTCGACAAGAATCAACAATCCATACCGATACGATTGCTCAAGTATTAAAATCTATCGATGGTAGTGATTACAATGCCATGAATGAATCGACCCGTCTTGATACGCTTGCTAATTTTATTAAGCAAACACCACCCATAGTTGACACCAGCTCATTTTCAGAACAGGCAATTGAAACCCTTGAAGTCTTTCGAGTAATTGCTGAAATGCGTGAAGAAGTTAGCCACCGGGCTTTTGGCAGTTACGTTATTTCGATGACCCATGCTGCAAGTCATATTATGGAAGTGATGTTTTTAGGATGGTTAAAAGGTCTTGTTGCCATAAACCAAAATTCAACGCATTGTTATTTAAGCGTATCACCGTTGTTTGAAACAATTGACGATCTTGCCCACATTGAACCTGTAATGACGCAATTATTGGATAATGACGTTTATAATACTTTGTTACAATCCTCTGGTAACACTCAAGAAGTAATGCTGGGTTATTCAGACTCCTGTAAAGATGGTGGTACATTAGCGTCTATCTGGAACTTATATAATGCTCAAATTCGAATTACGGCATTAACTAAAAAACGCAATATCAAACTTCGAATGTTTCATGGCCGTGGTGGCACAATTGGTCGAGGTGGTGGCCCTACTCACGATTCAATTTTATCGCAACCCGATGGTACTGTTCATGGTGAAATTAAATTTACTGAACAAGGTGAAGTGCTTTCATACAAATACAGTAATGAAGAAACTGCCGTGTATGAATTAGGTATGGGCTTAACGGGTTTACTAAAAGCAAGCCTTAACCTCGTTCAGACTCCTGCAACCGTTGAAGATGAGTATAAAGACATTATGAAAACGCTTGCCGACACAGGTGAGCAAAGCTATCGAACGCTAACCGATCGAAGTCATGGCTTCCTAGATTATTTCTATGAAGCAACACCAGTCTCTGAAATAGGTTTAATGAATATTGGCTCACGCCCTTCTCATCGTAAAAAATCCGATCGTTCAAAATCATCAGTTCGTGCCATTGGCTGGGTATTTGCCTGGGCGCAATCACGTCATACTTTACCTGCCTGGTTCGGTATTGGCAGTGCACTGGATAAATGGATTGATGGTCGCCCTGATAAGCTTAAGAAATTACAAGAGATGTATAGTAGCTGGCCTTTTTTCCGTTCATTGATTAGTAATGTGCAAATGGCATTGTATAAAGCTGATATGGATATCTCAAAAGCCTATTCTACCTTATGCCTAAGTGAAGAAACAGCGACATCGATTCATACAATTATCAGTAATGAATTTGAATCAACTGTTAGTAATGTATTAAAAATCTCACAGCTAAATGAATTGATGGAAGAAACACCTGAACTAGCGCTATCATTAACGCGCCGTAACCCCTATCTTGATCCATTAAATCAAATTCAATTGACTTTGATTAAACGCTATCGAGATGAATCGTTGAGTGAAGAAGAACGTGAAGAATGGTTAAACCCATTACTTCGCAGCATAAATGCGATTGCTGCAGGAATGAGGAATACCGGCTAGTTTTTTAAACAAATTGAGTTCATTAAGCTACTTGAACCGGGGTAGAATTTTTACAGTGGGTAATTTGATTGTTTTCATCCACATAAACCAATGTTGGTTTGTAGTTTGCCAGTTCTTGCTGGGTCAATACCACATATGCTGCGATGATGATAATATCACCCGGGTCCGCTTTATGTGCAGCAGCACCGTTGACTGAAATAATTCCAGAATTTTCCTGGGCTCGGATTGCATAAGTTGAAAAACGCTCGCCATTGGTAACATTGTAAATTTCAATTCTTTCGTATTCCAAAATACCCGCTGTATCCAGTAATTTTCCATCAATTGCACACGATCCTTCATATTCAAGCTCTGAATGAGTGACTGTGGCACGGTGCAACTTCGCTTTTAACATTGTACTTTGCATGGATTACGAAACTCTTCTATTAAAACAAATTCATCATTACACTGAAATTATACACAATATCAGCTCTTGAAACCTCATTTGAGAGTAGAAATAG
>JBGMRJ010000137.1:0-5336 GCA_048061315.1 Gammaproteobacteria bacterium | reverse complement strand
AACTGGAGATATCATAGCGCCACTATTAATCCCAATAAAAAATACTATAACGACAGCAGCAAGTGGTTTAGTTACATTGGAGCCCATTCTTTTTACAAGACTTCTAAATTTTAGTTCGATATCCCATGCTTCAAGATGTGTCCGTCGATTTAAATACAGTGCAAAACCTCCTGCTACGTATAAAGGCTCAATAACACTAATTGAAATGACATAAAATAAATTTAAAATTAAACCGGGTAATAATAAGCCTTCATCAAAACTAAAAATAGATGCTTCCTGCGAAGAGACATTCGTTGGCAATAACATCACTAATAAGACATAACACCCCATCCATATTATAAATTGAATGAAAAGACTAAAATACGTTAAACCCGACGCAGTGTTATAAGCACCTTTTTGCAATACCCTGGCACGTTTCGCACGCTTGCTACCTGTTAAACCTTCTAGTTGCCAAACGGGTAAATTAAATGAACGAACCGGATCCAGTCGATACCAAAATAACAGTTTAATCAAATGGGGTTTGATTAAAGTCGGTAATACTTTTCGAATATCGGATACTGTTGGGATATCACCGAATACACTGTGACTCACTATGTATAATGGAATTCGATCAAAAACCGGCTTTAACCACCATATTACAAACAGCGACCAGAAGGGATGATTATGCAAAATAACATAGATAATAAAGCAAACGGGGAGAACAAATATAATCCACGATAAAATAATCGGTCTTGACCATGATTGAATCATGCGCAATCCTAAATCGATGGATTCCCATGCGCTACGCGGTCTGACTTCAGTGGTGATGTCTTCAATTTTCATGAATTATCGTAACCTCGGCCGAGTAGTAAAAAGTACGCCGCCAATATTACCCACATAACAATGCCCACGGTATATTTTATTTGCGGTTCGATTGATACTTTTGATGACCAGAATGCTTCAACAAATGCAGCTGCGAGTAACATTAAAAAAACACCGTACATTAATTGTAAACTGATGGTGCCAGCATTTTTTAAGGCCGCAACCCGTGTGTATCGACCGGGTTTAATCAAGGCTAAACCCAACCTCATTCCTGCAACACCGGATATTACTATGGCAGTCAATTCCAATGCGCTATGGCCTGCAACAAATGAAAAAAACGTAACGGTATAATCAATCTGAATGAGGTGGCCGGCAACTGCACCAAGATACAAACCATTAAATATCAAAAAAAACAAACTACCTATACAAAATAAAATACCAGTAGCAAAAACCTGAAAGCTTATCGAGATGTTATTAAAAATATAAAATCCGAACATTGCAAAATCATCGTCGGCATCACGATTTCGACCAATGTGTTCACCAGCCGGGTTATACATATATTGCACATCACTAACTTGCTCTGGTGATAAAATACTGTAAATTAATTCCGGATTATTATTAATCAAAAAAATAACGCCTATAAAAGGAACATAAAACAAAAACGTTGATATCCAGAATAGTTTTGCTTCCTGTCGTATCAAAACCGGGAAATCGATAAATAAAAATCTAAAAAATTTCGAACGCCGATAATTGGATTTATATAAGTATTGATGCCCTTGCAATACCAGTTGATTTAATTGCGCGACTAATTTCGGGCTGTAATTACGTGACTGTGATAACGATAGATGATGACAGATTTGTCGATAACGATGTGGCATTGATTGCGTTAATTCATTATATTCTGCAATCGTTTTAATATTAGAATTATTGCGATTTTTAGTACTTAAATTTTTTAATTTTAACCAATCATCAAATTCCTGCCACAGCTTCTGGTTTTTAGTGATAAAATCATCCTGTTTCATCGTCTACCTACTATCCAGTTTGCATATTGAATAAGCTCGATTGTACCCTGCTCGCTTTTTTTACCGGTTAACTCTGATAATATATCACTTAATTCATTTTGACGCTGAGGCGATAACATTTTTAACCGTTCAGCAAAATCCATTATCGCTAATTGCTCATCTGTTTTTAAAGACCAACGCGGCATTAATGGGCTTTTTTGTGGTATGTCATCATTTTTAATTTCCTTATCGGTATACACGACCAAAGTACCCGCTGTAAAATCACCGAGCCGCTTAAAATCTGAATTACAAATAATACTCAGAAAACCAAAACAATAACCAAATGGAAGAAAGTCGACATAACGTAATATGTTTCGAATAATCGATGCCTGCCAGGAGACTTCAGTGCCATCATCATGCAACACTTTTATATTCAGTGCTTTTTTTCCGAATGTTGCTCCTTGCATGTATATTTCACTGAGTACAGGATAAAACCAGTATAAGATGAACATGATGATACTTAAAAAAGCATAACCGATGGTGCCAAAAAAAACGAGAAACTGCCCTAAAGCAGTTGCAATCGATATCATAATTAAAATATCGAGCAATGCTGCGAGCCCTCTGACAAAGGGCCCTGCAACACGTAACTGAATTTCTACACCTTCAGGAGTTTCAATCGCTCGTCTGGAATCTAACATTAAGTTAATATACGTTATGCTTTTATAACAACTGTATCTGCAATATTGTCATGCAAACATTGGCGACTTTGTCTAAAAATAAACAGCACATCAACCAGGCTCACAATGCCGCCAACGATGGGAATCTGACCAACAAAAGTAATTGGTAAATAACGAGCAAAAATAATCCGGGATAAATCTACTTTTGAGAAATCAACACGAACAATTTTTATTTTACAAATTAATTTCCCCAATGTCTGACCATTCTTATTTAAGGTGTAACCATTAATTGCGATGTAGGCAACCATGACCATAATTAAAATAATCATTGATGTCAGAAAATCCGGTTGAACCATCTTCTCTGGAAATCCATCATAAACACCCATCGAAATTTGAACTGGAATAATAAAAATCATCAATATTAAACCATCTATAATCGCTGCAAGTAATCGAATCCAGGGGCTGGCTAATTCCGTATCTGACTTTTGCACTTCTTCAGTCCCTATCTCGGTAGCCGGTGTTTGATATGGGTTTTGTTCAGTCATAATGGTACTCCTGAGATTTTAATTAAATAACTCCTGCTCGAATTAAATAATTAATGTCCTATTATTATTTTGTTTGATTGAAAGATTGTTCCATTTGTGATTGTTGCGCTTTGTCGATATAACCCTGATAAGCAGGGACAGCAATAGCTGCTAAAATTCCCACAATAGGAATAATCAGGAACATAACTATAACCACGACTGTAGCTGCACCATTTGGTGGCGTTTTCAATCCATATTGATTTTCACCATCGGTACCGGGGATAAACAGAAAAATTAAACTCGCTAAAGGAATAAAAGTTACTAAACTTAACCAGCCACTGGCATTAAAATCATGAGCTCTTTGAATAGTTAACATAATTGTTACAACAAAAAAGAATAAGTACACTACCATGGTAATTAGCATCATGATAATTCCGAAGATACTCATTCCAGCATCAGGCGAAACACCCACACCTGCAACAAATGTAGCTAACATTACAACTGAAAATAACGCAATAAATAAACCAAAGTTATAGGCTATATAACGTATTCGCCCAATTCGACCACCTACGGCAAGTAATTTTACCGAACCATATTCAGTGTTAGATGATTGTTCTACATTACTAGTGGGTGTTTTATATTGATTTTCTTCTGACATGCTGACGCTCCCCTGTGAATATTTATTATTATATTAACGTTCATTTAGTGTATTTCATTAATTAATGGTTAAACGGAAACTAAATTAATTTTTTGTTGTAATATTTTAGTACTGTTACCTCATAAAAAATAGTATTTTTAACTCAATCTTGTGCTCGATTTAACGTTAAAACACAGTATTAGGATCTATTCATGAGAAGCAAGCTCAACCATTGGCCAGCGAGCTTTTGTGGAAAACGATAACCCTTGTTGCTCGCCAGCCATTAATCGCAAACACCCGGCATAGGCAATCATTGCGCCGTTATCAGTGCTGAATAATGGTCGTGGAAAGTAAGCCTGGCCTGATCGCGATGCCATTAGTTGGCTCAAACTTTGGCGTAAGCCGGTATTAGCGCTAACACCACCTGCTACAACAAGACGCTTTAACCCGGTTTGTTCCAATGCACGGCGGCATTTAATCACCATAGTATCGATTACAGCTTCTTGAAATGCACACGCAATATCTGCCTGGCATTGGTGCAAGCTGGTTTTATCCTCAATCGCACCGCATTCCCTATTGATAGTATTCATCGCGAAGGTTTTTAGACCACTAAAGCTAAAGTCCAGTCCCGGTCTATCGGTCATTGGTCGCGGAAATTTGAATTTTCCACTAATCCCTTGCTCAGCAAGTCGCGCCAGTTCAGGCCCGCCCGGATAAGGCAGCCCCAGTAATTTTGCTGTTTTATCAAACGCTTCACCCACGGCATCATCGAGTGATTCACCGAGCAAGGAATACTGACCCAGCCCCTGAACATCCACCAATTGGGTATGCCCACCTGAGACCAATAACGCCAGAAATGGAAATTCCGGTGCATTTTTTTCCAGCATTGGCGCTAATAGATGACCTTCCATGTGATGGACTGCTATTGCTGGAATGTTTAAACCAAAAGCCAGGCTTCGCCCAACCGCAGCCCCCACGAGTAAGGCTCCTTGTAATCCAGGCCCACCAGTGTAGGCAACAGCATCGATATCCGATTTCGTTAATGCCGCTTGCTGCAACACCGACTCGATCATCGGAATGCATTTTTTAATGTGATCCCGTGATGCCAGCTCAGGAACAACGCCACCGAATTTAGCATGAATATCAACCTGGCTATGAAGTGAGTGAGATAATAAGCCCTTATCACTATCATATAAGGCGGCACCTGTTTCATCACAGGAAGTTTCTAAACCTAACACTATCATTATTGCGTCTTTTAAATCCTGGATTGAGTAAACTACATCAGTTTAGCGATCGCCATGACTGTACCGATTTATTTACGACATATATATAAGGTAACCGTAAAAATCACAAGATAGGCATTTTTGCCGTCATCGCCAGTGTGTGATCAGGCATCAAATCGACCAAAAGGGGTATATTTCACCTTTATTTGTATTATTTACCTAAATATCATAACGATCCTTTGCAATTGCCGATACTCAGCAGTAAAATTGCGCGTTCCTATAATTTGAATCGTTTTAACAGTCGAGGACTGACAACAAGATGCCTGATGTACGAGTAAGAGAAAATGAACCCTTTGACGTAGCCTTACGTCGTTTTAAACGTGCTTGTGAAAAAGCCGGTGTTTTATCTGAATCACGCCGCCGTGAATTCTATGAAAAACCAACTTCTGTTCGTAAACGCAAAATGGCAGCAG
>JBGMRJ010000136.1:0-5422 GCA_048061315.1 Gammaproteobacteria bacterium | reverse complement strand
CCATATGCTCATTGACAACTCATCGATTGCGGGTGAAATACGTTTTAATTCAGGATCATCTTCGGCAAACCAGGGACATAAAAAACCGATACCAACACTATTGCGTATCATGTTGGTTAATGATTTATAAGTCATTACTCTGGTTATGCTGGATGTTCCCTTGCAAGCTTTATCCGTCCATTGTTCCAGGGGAGTTTGGCTAAACTGACTAGACCATCGAACCCAGGGATATTTATCTAGTGGAAAATTATCGACAGATTTTATTGTGTCGATATCAAAATTTTTGTTGGCATACAACGCAACTGGTAACTCAGTTATTTTTTTTCCGATCATATCTAACGGTGGCTCATCGGTAAATCGTAGTGCAATATCGGCTTCCCGTCTTGATAAATCTGCTACGGCAACTTCACTGCTTAGATTAATTTTTAATTTAGGGTGCTGTTGTAAAAACGGTGCTAATTGCTTACATACCCAATCATCAAATATGTCTGGTATATGAATATGAACCTCACCGCTGAGTTCAGAATCGGCACCTTCAATTCGACGATAAGCACTAACTAACAAATCTTCCATTTCTTCTGCGGCTTTATAAATTAGTTTGCCCGAAACTGTCATCACATAACCAGAAGGTGTTAACTCAAATAAGCGGGCTGAAAGTTGTTTTTCCAGAGTGGTTATTCTTCGTGAAACTGTTGTGTGATTAACGGCCAGACTTTTCGCTGCAGCCCGAATTGTTCCAGAGCGCGCTAATGCCAACACATATCTTGCATCATCCCAATTTGCCATGCTATTTCACCTGTTTTAGCCGTCAGCTTAGCAGCCGGTCTTTAAAAAGCCATGTTATTGATGGTGCTATTATGCACCACAAGTGGCCTACTATGTCTATTTATTATCCATGAATTGATCGCTATTGTTATGTCACTACAGGCAAACAATGACGTAAACAGGAGAATAAAAAATGACAGCACCACAACTACACGGTCAATACGAAGTAATAACCGCGGTGATTATCAATACCCCCTCAATATTTGTATGGGATGTACTTAAAGATTTTGGAAATGTGAGTGACTGGGCACCCACTGTCAGTGAGTCGCATTACATCACCAGCAGTAAAACGGGTGTTGGTACGGGACGGCATTGCCATGTTGTCGGTTTTGGCAATATTCAGGAGTTCGTGACAGATTGGTATGAGGGACAGGGTTTCGCTTATTCAGTCACAGCATTAGGACCCTTAGCAGTATCGAGTAGTAGCTGGTGGTTGACTCGCATCGATGATCACGCAACCAAGCTTGAAGTTGTTTTTAGCTATGATGTCCGCTTTGGCTTATTCGGTAAGATTTTACACAAACTACTTATGCGTAAAAAACTGGAAAAATCATTACCTGAAACACTGGCAGCAACCAAAAAACACGTAGAAAGTAATTATTCTTCAACATCAATGCAAACACCATTAACCGCAGTATCGGCTTAATTTTTAAATCAATTAAACTTACGGAGAATATACTATGCCATAAAATAAATTTTTATTTTTTCGCTTCAATAGGAATAACGTATTTTGAGCTTAGATTTGGATCTTCAAAATCGGTAACGTCTTCAAACAATTCATAGTCGTTACCATTTCCTCGATTATAATTAGAATTAGGCAACCAATAGCCATAGATATAATCAATTGTCTTTGTGACAGTATCTGTATCAACGGTTGCTATTTTAAACATGGCGACGAGTTGCTCCGGAAATGAGTGCGATACCATAGCATCAGGAACGTGAGTTAGTGCTGTTACTGGCATACCAGCAATATAGTCGACAGTATCTTCAATAAAATGACCGGATTGACTAATACTCAAACCGTAATAAGTTTCAGGAATTCGGTTTGGAATTTCATTTTGTCGTTCTAATAATTTCATCCACGATGAATACAACAAATCACAATAAGCTTCATTGGAAATAAACGGTGATGGTATTGTAGTGTCAAATCCGATTATCGTATGTTCGTTTATTGTTTTTATCATTGGCTCGCGGTTGATATCTTGTGCCAGATGATGAAATAATTCCTCGGTTAGTATTGGTTTATCATTTAAACGAACGGCTGGTTTGTTTTTTCTGAATGTTTTTGGTGATACGTTAAAATGTGATTTAAATGATCGTGAGAAAGCTTCGTGTGAATTAAAACCAACTTCAAATGCAATGTCGATAATACCCCGATCAGAGTTTAATAAAAGTTGAGCTGCCTTGGTTAACCGTCGTCCACGAGTGTAGCTACCTAATGAATCACCCACTAAACTTTTAAATAACCGTTGAAAATGCCAGGGTGATAAATCAAAAGATTTGGCGAGTTTTACAATATTTATTTCATTCGATAAGTTATCTTCGATTTGGCTCACTAAATCCTGAATTAATTGTAGGTTTTGCTGCATATCGTCATAAAATCCTATTTTATCAAGTAGCACGAATTATCAAGAAAGTACCATTTTGAGCAGCTATTATCATGAAAATGTTCTGAAAAAGGAAAAAATGATGATGAGTCAAAATAAAATGGACCCGAATAAAACAGCAAGAATAGCCGGGTTATTGTATGTGCTTCTAATTCCACTGGGTGTTTTTGGAATTATGTATATCCCGAGTACATTAATTGTTCCAGGGGATGCAGCTGCAACAGCCAGTAAAATAATAGCGAATGAAAGCGCATTTCGGTTTAGTATTGTGAGTGCATTGCTGACACAATTGGTTAATTTATGGCTAGTATTATTTTTATACAAATTATTAAAGCCCGTTAATAAAAATTATGCAGTGTTGATGGTTGTTTTTATAATGGTGGCTGTTCCAATTGCGATGGTTAATGAGCTTAACAATATCGCGGTTCTAATGTTGTTAAGTAATCATGAATATTTGTCGGAATTTTCTTCTCAACAGTTGCAGGCTTTAGTGCCATTTTTTCTCGATTTACATGAATCTGGAATTAATCTCGCCGGTATATTTTGGGGCCTGTGGTTATTTCCAATGGGTTATCTGGTATACAAGTCAGGTTTCATACCAAAATTAATTGGTGTGTTGTTGGTCATTGCATGCGTGGGGTATTTATTAGATTCATTTATCTATTTTATCATTCCGAATGTTGGTTTTGCATTTAGCGAATATCTGTTCTTTGGTGAAATAGCGATTTCATTCTGGCTTTTAATTAAAGGGGTTGATATTGCGCAATGGGAAAAATATGCAGTTTAATCAATTAAGATGGCATTGGTGTTACAACCGATAATTTTCTTAAAGGTACGTCTAAAGGCAGACTCTGATTTATACCCTAATTGTTCAATAAGATCAGGTGATACTTTTTCACCCTCTTTTAATTTCATTACGGCTAAATTCATCCGCCACTTTGTCAAATACTGCAGCATTGGCTCACCGACCAATTCTGTGAATTTAGTGGCGAAGGCAGTTCGTGACATCCCTATTTCTTTTGCTAAACTTTCGAGGGTCCATTGTGTTCCTGGTTTGCTATGAATAAGCGCAAGTGATTTTCCGATTCGTTTATCCTGTATTGCAGATAACCAACCTTGTTTTGTATCCGAATTGGTAATCCAATAACGTAGACCTTGAATAACCAGTACATCCGCAAGTCGTGTTAAAATTGTTTCACCGCCCAGGTGTGTCTGTTCTGCTTCTTCTGCAATGAGTCTGACACTATGGCTCATCCAGTTTGAATAAGTGGTTTTAGTGCTTTCAAGGTAAATCATACTTGGCATGGCATTTATAAGAAAACTTGCTGATGGATGTTCTAGTTTAACAACGCCACAAAGTATTGTTGTTTTATCATTTTTATGATCACCTATACTCAATGTTTCATAATATTGACTAATTTGTTTTGTGGGTAGATCAAATAAGTCAGATATTTTAGCAGTAGAATCACTTCGTAAAATATGCCCCTGTCCTTTAGGAACAAAAACAAAATCACCCGCCTTTAATTCCAGCGATTGGCCTTCGCATTCAATCGAGCATGCTCCAGCGGTGACGATATGGAACATTGAGGTTTCAGGCATACTCGGTAGCGATACTCCCCATGAACCACTTAAATCCGATTTACAGTAAAAAACGCTGCTGAGTTTTAAGTAGTGAAGTGTTTCGCCCAGTGTGTTTAAAGGCGTGTGTAACGAATTATCCATATGAGCTCCTTTGATAACACTAGCAGAAAATGAACGAATAAGCACTTTTAAAGTACGAACCAGCATTTATAGTTCAAATTAGTGTTGTATATTAGAACGATAAACAATAACTAATAGGAGCACAAAAAATGCAAAATAGTAAATTAGAGCAAAAAATACCGCTTATTCTTGCCAGCAATGGCAAAACATCTAAACGGGTAGTTGAGCGATTTCGCTTAAAGGGGCTTCATTTCAGGGAAGGTTCACGAACTAGCGAAATTCCATTTGATTGGTATGATGCTTCAACCTGGCATCAGGCATTGCAGGGGATTCGTTCAGTTTATGTGGTTTTTTACCCTGATTTGGCGGTACCCGGCGCACCGGAAATTATAGAAAACTTTACTCAGCAAGCCATTATTTGTGGTGTTGAACATTTTGTACTGCTATCGGGGCGTGGTGAAGTGGCTGCACAAAAGTGCGAAGAAATTGTAATGAATTCAACACTGGACTGGACAATCGTTCGTTCGAGTTGGTTCGCACAAAACTTCAGTGAAAACTTTTTTCTGAATGAAATAGTGCAAGGCCAGGTTTTTATTCCTGTCGGTGATATTAAAGAACCTTTTGTTAATATTGATGATTT
Organism: Gammaproteobacteria bacterium; assembly: GCA_048061315.1. Taxonomy (GTDB): domain Bacteria; phylum Pseudomonadota; class Gammaproteobacteria; order UBA6429; family Thiohalophilaceae; genus CAYQUC01. The sequence continues at coordinate 649 of JBGMRJ010000136.1, read as the reverse complement.
GGCTGAAATTGTGTTTGCCGCCTTAACCGATGATAAGCATAAGGGACAAATTTATGAGCTTACCGGACCATCATTAATGACTTTTAGTGACGCAATATCTGAAATAGCGACAGCGACTAAGCGTGATATTACTGTTCATCAAGTTTCGATAAAAGATTATGTTTCATTTTTAAGAGAAGCTCAGGTACCGAAGGAATTTATTTCACTACTGGAATATTTATTCACAGAAGTTTTAGATGGACGAAATTCAAGTCTTACCGATGGTATTCAGCGGGCACTAGGTCGTGAGCCACGAAGCTTTCAGAACTATGTAAAAAATACTGTAGCGAGTGGAATCTGGAATGTAGCAAACTAAAAAACAATGTGTCAAAGAAAATTTAAAAATCAGGAAAATTAGCATGAAAATTACCATACTGTTTTCAGCAATAATGACAACAGCACTTTCGGCAGGTTTATTTTATGCCTGGACAATTTCTGTAATACCAGGGTTGAGAAATATTCCAAACAGAAGTTATTTGGAGGCGATGCAATCTATCAATAGAGCAATACTAAATCCAGGATTTTTTATTATTTTTTTTGGCGCATTAATTTTAATGATCTGGAGTGCTTATATTCAATACTCGATAAAAGTGAATATATCATTTTGGTT
>JBGMRJ010000135.1:0-5590 GCA_048061315.1 Gammaproteobacteria bacterium | reverse complement strand
TATTAAGATGTTCCACGTGAAACACGGGGAAATCATGGCGGTAGATTGAAATTAGAGTAAGCATTTTAAAGTACTTTATTCATTATCTATTCTATTCACAGTTCAGCGTTGGGCTTTTATTCTCTTACTTGGTGTTCGCACTGCTCTAAAACAAAACTCTCACGGCCTATTCGTTTATTCCAACCTTAGATTAAATACGGCCCTATAGTGTTGGATATGGGTGTTTATTATTTCAAAAATTACTATTATAAATTACTGAATTATTAATAACTTATGATCAGATTTATTCATTAAAAATAATGAAAATAGTTGTCTTTATCCCACCTATTTACACTGACAGTGGTAGACTATTAGGTCCCATTTTCATCTAATTAAAGAAGATATTCTATGGCTGAAGATAGTTACAATTCCTCCAGTATTAAAGTCCTTAAAGGTTTGGATGCCGTTCGAAAACGGCCCGGTATGTACATTGGTGATACCGATGATGGCACCGGATTACACCACATGGTATTTGAGGTGGTTGATAATTCTATCGATGAAGCCCTGGCTGGCCACTGCACCAGCATTGATATTAAAATCCATTCTGATGGCTCCATCACCGTTCAGGATAATGGCCGTGGTATTCCCACCGAGCAACATGAAGAAGGTAAATCCGCAGCTGAAGTGATTATGACGGTATTGCATGCCGGCGGAAAATTTGATGATAATTCCTATAAGGTTTCAGGTGGTTTACACGGTGTGGGTATTTCCGTAGTAAATGCTTTGTCGGAAAGACTGGTTTTAACCATTCGCCGTGGCGGTAAAATTTATCAGCAAGAATACAATAATGGCGATCCACAATCCGACTTAAAGGTTATTGGTGATACTGAAGAATCGGGTACCAAGGTAAAGTTTTTACCCAGTGACAAAATATTTAAAGACACCACCTATCACTACGATATTTTGACAAAGCGGTTACGCGAATTATCATTTTTAAATTCTGGGGTTCGAATTACACTAACCGATCAGCGTGATGATAAGCATGATGTTTTCGAATACGAAGGTGGTATTCGTGCGTTTGTAAAACATTTAAATCGAAAGAAAACCCCATTGCATCCCGAAGTGTTTTATATCGACATGGAAAAAGACGGTATGCGCGTTGAAGTTGCTATGCAATGGAACGACTCCTATCAGGAAAATATTTACTGTTTTACCAACAATATTCCACAACGGGATGGTGGTTCCCACTTAGCTGGATTTCGAGGAGCCTTAACCCGAACGTTAAACAGCTATATTGAAAAATCCAGTGTTGCCAAAAAAGCCAAAGTGAATCCCACCGGTGACGATGCTCGTGAAGGATTAACTGCGATATTATCCGTGAAAGTTTCGGATCCTAAATTTTCATCGCAAACCAAAGACAAGCTGGTCTCACTCGAAGTTAAAGGTGCCGTTGAATCCGTAGTCGGCGAAAAATTTACAGATTATCTTGCCGAGTCACCACAAGATGCCAAAGCCATTGCCGGTAAAATGGTAGAAGCTGCCCGTGCCCGCGAAGCTGCCCGAAAAGCACGGGAAATGACTCGACGCAAAGGGGCACTCGATGTCGCTGGCTTGCCCGGAAAACTGGCCGATTGTCAGGAAAAAGATCCGGCACTTTCTGAATTATTCCTGGTGGAAGGAGACTCCGCTGGCGGTTCTGCCAAGCAAGGTCGAGATAGAAAATACCAGGCGATATTGCCACTCAAAGGTAAAATTTTAAATGTCGAAAAAGCCCGTTTCGATAAAATGCTGTCCTCTGTCGAAGTAGGCACATTAATTACCGCACTGGGTTGCGGTATTGGCCGTGAAGAATTCAACCCTGATAAATTACGTTATCACCGTATTATTATCATGACCGATGCGGATGTTGATGGCTCTCACATCCGAACATTATTACTCACCTTCTTTTACCGTCAGATGCCCGAGATTGTAGAACGCGGTCATATTTACATTGCACAGCCACCATTGTACAAAGTAAAAAAAGGCAAGCAGGAACGTTACGTTAAAGATGATGCTGAATTGAATCAACATTTGCTCCAGCTTGCGATGCAAGGTGCAGAGTTGTTTGTTAATGATCAAGCCCCTGCTCTAAAAGGACATGCTTTGGAAGGATTAGCGAATCAATACGTACAAGTCAAAGCAACCATTAAACGTCTCGCTCGCCGTTATCATGAATCAATATTAGTAAAATTATTAAACATGCCGCAGCTCAATGCAGAATTGAGTCGAGAGCAAGTTAATTCCTGGTTCACTGATTTGGTCGAACAGCTCAATGCTACTAGTACTAATGGAGAAGCATTTTCATTTATTGAAGCCAAAGATGGTGATCAAGTTGATTGGACGGTATCCATGGTTATGTCCAAGCATGGTGTAAGTACTAACTTCGATTATAGCAATGATTTTTTCAGCTCCGGTGAATACACTTCGATTCACACATTAGCATCTGAGCTTACTGGGTTAATCGAAGCCGGTGCTTACGTTAGACGTGGCGACAAAGACAGCCCGGTAACCAGTTTTAAAGAAGCCATTGAATGGTTGATTAAGGATGCCGCCAAAGGTCAACACATTCAGCGCTATAAAGGACTCGGTGAAATGAACCCGGACCAGCTGGCAGAAACCACCATGAGCTATGAAACACGTCGGTTATTACAGGTAAGAATTGAAGACGCCATTGCTGCTGATGAAGTGTTTACTACTTTGATGGGCGATCAGGTTGAACCAAGGCGTGAGTTTATTGAAACCAATGCCTTGAATGTCTCGAATTTGGATGTTTAAAATAGTAATTATGTTCATCCTTTAAGAAAATAGTTTTCTTAAAGGATGAATTTGAATTTCCGAAGCGATAAAAGCTTAATAGTACTTAATTATTAAGGCAGTTTTGTTAAATCAAATATACTGACACTACCTGCATCTCTCGCAGCAGCTGGATCACCATTACGTTCACCAATAGCCAGGATTGCTTCTGTTGGGCTAAATTGTAAATCATAACCAAAGAAATTTCCGGTCGCCGCTTTTGTTGAAACCAAAGTAGCACGATGTGCCCAGACACTATTTTTAATTGTGAATATCTGTACCGTTCCGGTGTTTTCAGCACCTGCCGGGCCACCGCCATATTCACCAACGGCGAGCATTGAACCATCCGGATTAAACTGAATACGATTTCCGAAATTATTTTTTGCTGCCGGTGTTGTTGACGTTAATGTTTTTAGCGTAGTCCAATTGCCTCGCTTAGTGAATAATTGTACTGTGCCAGCATTTAAGCTTGGTGTTGGATCGCCTAATTTTTCTCCAACTGCCAATATCGTACTATCAGGACTAAACTGCAGACTGTTACCAAACCAATTACTGGTTTCGGGTGTTTCCGATTTTAAGATTTTGCTTAGTTTCCAATTTCCTGTATTCGAAATACTAAACACGTGCACAGTACCCGCATCGGTAATACCATCAACCGTATCACCATAATATTCTCCGACTGCCAGTGTTGTGCTATTGGGGCTAAATTGTAAATTATAGCCAAACCAATTACTGATAGCAGGTTTGCTTGAATATAAAGTATCAGTTGGAAGCCACACGCCACTCGTATTACTGAACATTTGTACGGAACCAATATTATTGCCATGAGTCGCAGAGTCACCATTACGTTCACCGACAGCAAGCGTTTTACCATCGGGACTAAATAACATTGCATCATGACTAAAATAATTGTTTACCGATGGTGTTTCAGAATTTAAGGTTTTAATGTAGGTCCATGTACCCGAACTATTACTAAAGAGCTGGATGCTACCGGCGTTATTACTTCTATTAACATCACCATTGGGCTCACCAATAGCAAGCGTTAGGTTATCCGGGCTAAATAATAAATTAGTACCAAACCAGTTAGATTTTGCAGATAGCCGAGATTGCAGTGTAATTGTGGGTGTCCAGCGGCCGTTATTTAATTTGTTAAAGATATGTACTTGTCCAGCGGCATCTTTTGCATTGGGTAAATTTGCTCTGGGTTCACCAACGGCGAGTATTTTACTATTCGGGCTAAATTGAAGGGCTCGACCAAACCAGGTAGCTGAGGTTGGTGCGTTAGAAGTGAGTTTATCAATTAATTGCCATTTCCCGGTTGGCGATTTACTAAAAATCTGAGCAGTACCGGCATCGATGATATTGCCAACATCACCGTTGTATTCACCAACGGCGAGCGTGGAGCCATCCGGGCTGAATAACAAGTTCTCACCAAAGCGGTTTAACCGGGCTGGATTAGCCGAAATCAGATTAGTGACGGGTTTATTGGTTGATAATCCAACATTGGGAAAAACTTCATTGCTGAGTGCAGTTTCACTACCCAAGCCTTTATTGTCATTACCTGCAGTGATTTTATAAATGTGACTCAGATTTTTGACAGCGGCTGTGTCGGAATAACGTAATGAAGTGTTACGTGTTGCTAAAATTTCAAATTGTTGGTTATTGGTTGATTTTTCAACTTGATAATAACTGGCTACTCCACCGGTAGTTTGATCAGGTGCTTGCCAGTTAATGATGACATTGGTTTCGTTAACAACAGCAGCGCGAACTTGAAGCGGTTTACTGGGTAATTCCAGTTTCGGATCGGAGCCACATAACCCGGTTTTCCCAGTGTTAATGGCTTGTGCTTCGATGGTAGTAAAGTCCCAGGAACAGGGAGTAGTCATAGTATTATTCGAAGTATCGCTAACGTTTTTAATTGTGACTCGGTAGTGACTTTTTGATTGCAGTTCACCAACTTTTAGTCGTACTTCTAAAGTATTTTTTTGTTTATTAAAAACAAATGAATCCGAATTGGATAATTTAATGGGTGCTGTAATCACACCGTTGACGACAGGATAAATTGTGAGTTGTTCGGTAGTGACTGGAGTAATTTCTTCATTAAATGTGACTCGAATGAAATCAGTAATTGAAATTGAATCCGCTTCCGAATACGGAATTGTATTAACAATAAAAGGAGGTGCTGTGTCCGCCGCAGGGGGTTCTGGGGTACTGCCGCCGCCGCCACCACCGCATGATGCTAGTAAGCCAGTTAATATTAAAAGCAGAATGATTTCTTTGAAAATGGCAAAACGATTGATAAATTGATGATTAAACACAAGTGGCTCCTGATTATGAGTTTTCACGCATCAGGAAAGAGGGTTTCGTTATGTGCCTTCCTGATGGCGGTGACTGAGTTATCCATTACTGTTGCTAAGCTTTCTAATTAGATAGTTATAGTACGAAATCGTATTTTCTATGTCCAGTAATGTAAAAACTGAATTGTTAAATAATTTATGTAACTTATTGATTTAAAATTAGCCTAAGTGCAATAGAAAAGGTTATATAATCATCATATATCACTTGTGTTGAATTCCACACCCTACTAATTCTGATATCTTGATATTAACAATAATAAGCTGGGTGACTGTATCTGGTATTTAATGTAATACTGCTGAACTAGTCTAAAACGCTTTGGTATTTAAAAATTGGACACCCTCCCCGATATTTCAAATTACTGGTTTTTAATTTTCATTATTACTGCCTTTGTTGCGGGTTATGTCGATGCGATTGCCGGGGG
>JBGMRJ010000134.1:0-5855 GCA_048061315.1 Gammaproteobacteria bacterium | reverse complement strand
GAAATCACCGTTAATGGAATCCGCGATAAAATACGCCCTTGGGGTGTTTTGTACAGCACCTCATACTGACCGGGCATTTCAGGAGCCGTAAGTTTCGCGGAAGAATTGGAAAAGGCATAGACACTATTGAAGGTTAGATCGGGTTTTATTTTATTGAAAACACTCACTGCATCCGTGTGATTGCTTGCACCACTCCAGGCTACGTTAAATTTAGAACCTGCTGTAACTGATTGTAGTGTTTGGAATTTAATTCCAGCTGAAACCACCGTTAGAGGTATTTTGACTAATATTTTTCCTTTTGTAGTTTTGTATATAACTTCATATACTCCTGGTGTCTCAGGAGCTACCAGTTTTGAAGGAGATTTTGAATTTGCATATTGATAATTGTAACTGTGTTTTGGATTTGTTTTATCAAATACAGCTATTATATCAGAATCATTATTTGGACCAGTCCATTTTACTTTAAAAGTAGATCCTGCGAAAACCTTTTTTGGTGTTTCTAAACTAGCATCGGTATTAGAGTTATATGATTTAGCTTGAGTCGTTGATTGTTGGGACTTAGCATTTGAGGCTATTGTAGTTGACGGGGTAGCAGGAGAATTGACATTGTCAGGTAATTTATCTTTCTTTAAAATCAGGAAACCGGCCGTTGCCAGAATTGCAACAACTGCTACGCTGGCAATCAGCTTCGTAGCTGTAATTTTTGCTGTTCCAGTTGCTATCGAATTAGCAGTATTTGTTGCATCACCTACACTTGCACCTGATGATGCAATTGAAACTCCGAAAGATTGGTTAAACATTTGATCCAGAATACTGGGTGCCAGGAATAAAGGTAAAATACTAAACAATTGTCTTGTACGTTTCATTTGCTGGGCATCGTCACTACAAATATTGCAACTTGTAATATGAGCATCGATGATATCAATCTGAGATTCAGGAATTTCGTTATTTTTAAATGGTGTCAGTAATGTCAAGATTTCATCACATTGTTCTCGGGAAGCAGCAATTTTTCGATACATTTGAGTTGTCATGACAGATTCAAATCGGTGTCTTGCTCGATGTAAATTGACTTTAACGTCGGATAATTTTCTTCCGGTTACTGAGACAATTTCCTGATAAGACAACCCATCAGAATAGTGTAAAAGCATTAACTCTCGGCTTTTTTCAGGTAAAGATTTTATCGCAGATTCAATTTTATTTTTTAAGTCCTGTTTACTGGCATCGTCATCTGGAATGGCTGTTTGTTCATCTGGAATTTGTTCGGCTTGATCTTCATCTGATAATTGAAATTCTTTTTTCTTTTTCCATTCGTTATATAGCGTATTACGTGCAACGGTGAATAAGTACGCCTTTGGCGATTTTAATGACAGAATATTTTTATCATTTAATATTTTTAGGAAAGTCTGCTGAGTTAGATCAAGTGCAATTTCATAATTTGAACTTAATCGGTAAAGATAACTGAAAACATGATCTTTATACTCGCGATATAAATTTTCGGTGGCTTTGTTTAATTTCGTGTTATTCATATGCAGTTTTCCTGTCAATTCAATCCGATTATTATTTATGTATGAATGTAAGACATCTCAACCGAAGATTGGGTTACAGTTTTCTAATATTTATTTTGCGTAGTGATATGTGAGAAGTTCAATATTTTATCAATTAAATACTATTATTTACATTTTTGTTGTAACCCAAATCACCGTTGGTTTGTCATTGTTAATAACTATTGAATATTAACAACAAAGGTGGATTAAATGAACATTTGTATGAAAAATAAGCTATTAAAGAATATTGTATTTATTACGGTATCAGTTCTTGTCGTGACAAGTTGTGGTGGCGGTGAATCAACACCGGCTCCGGCTGGTGGCAGTAACCCGACTTCAACTCAAGGTAAACCAGGTTCTGTCCAATTTGAACCAGCACAATATTCTTTTGCAGAAACAGCAGGTAAACAATTATTGCTTGTGTCCAGAACAGGAGGTAGTAAAGGTGTAGCAATATATAAAGTGACGATAACTGGGGGTAGTGCAACTCAAGGTCAAGATTTTACGATTGCTCTTGGTAATGTTAGTTGGGCAGATGGTGAGCAAGGTAATAAAACAATATCGACAACGATTATAAACAACGCGGTAGTAAATGAAGGAACGGAAAATTTTATCGTAACATTATCATTAGTTTCAGGTGAAACTACTTTAGTGCAGAATACAGCGACAGTGACTATTACCGATGTATCAAGTTCAGGTGGGGTAGTTCAATTTAGTGCACCAAAATTCACTGCGTTAGAAGATTCAGGCAACCGAGGTGCGGTAGTGACGGTGAGTCGATTAAGAGGATCGAGTGGTAGTGTTAGCGTTGATTTCTCAACATCAGATGGCACTGCAGTGAGTGGCGTAGACTACATTTCTAATAATGGCACACTAACCTGGGCTGATGGTACAAGTGGAGCAAAAAACATTTTTATAACTGTATTAACCGATGGTGATACAAATGAAGGTGATGAAACGATTGGTTTAACATTGTCATCGGCGAATGGTGCATCTCTTGGTTCAATTGCTAATACAACATTAACAGTATATGACGTGGCAGGTCCTGCAAATTTAAGTACACAAGAGAGTTATTTATTTTATGAGACTCAGGATTATACTGATTCTAATGGTTTAACGAAATCAATTTATGCTGTTAATCCTGGTAATCCAAATGTACCTGAATTTGTAACCGGAAATAATTTTGCTTTTTCTTCACGGATTCTGCAATACAAATATCATATTACGGGTGGTACGGTTAATCAGCAACATACTTACGCTGTTATTTATGTGGATAATACTGGTATTTTAATGAGAGCAACTGGGTTAACTGCCAATGGACCAATTAATTTTACAAACACTAAACAAATTTCAAATGAAGCCGGTATTACCGATGGTTGTGAAATGAGAATGCCTGGTTACACTGCTGATAGAGAAAAACAAATAATATTTTTTTCTACTGGAATGTTTTGTGATGTGTGGAAATATGTAGAATTAGGCCGCTCAAACGCACTGCCTGCAACTTTAGCAAAAGAACCCGTTACTGAGTTACAAAATACAAATGGAGTTCCGACGGGTTATCTTGCCATTGATACCGATACTGGTTCAAGAAATCTGATGAAATGTAATCTTGATTTTACTGTTTGCCAAAATCCAATCGTGAGTAATATATTTACTGTTAATGAAATTAATAGTGCAACGAATGGTGATTTATTATTAGAAATAGATGATAAGTTGTATTGGTATAATGACATGACAGGTTTATCAAATGTTATTCATACTCCTTCACCACAGAATTTTTTTAATTTTTATTATAATTCAGATGAAAGTAATCAATATTTCGTCGATGGATCGACGATTTATAAATTAAAACTTGATGGTGTTAGTTCGCCTGAAATTTTAATTGTAGAAAAAGATGTTACACAATTATCGCTTCAATATTTTACAGCCGGTACATTCGATAATCTTATTTATTCGATTACTAATTCAGCTAACAATAGTGAACTACGGTTACTAGCAAAAGATGGTTCAGATAATGGTACTCCAACAATCTTAACGACAACAAGCAATGCTAATTATTTTGTCTTTGGTGTTCGAAACAGTCGTATTTATTATAATGTTTATCCAATTGATGTTTCGCTGAATGTAAACTCGGGTATGATAATGGAAGATGGGTCATCAAAACAAGAAATGAACAATAGCTATTGGGCTGGTGGGTTTTCCAAAGGCACAATTCATCCGAGTGATATTCTCACAGATACAATTATTCGTGTAGTGGATACTAGAGATGTTTATGTTTATAATATTGCATCTAATGTTCGAGGTATAAACCTTGGGAAAGTAGAAGTGGCTCGATCAACATTTAATATAGGTGGATCGAATCGTTATGGAATTGGTTCAAGCTTTGATCCTGCAACTCAACTATTTCCAATATCAGAAGGGGATGTTTATTTTTCTGATGTGGAGACTGCAGGTTCATTGCTGCGATTAACAAATACCACAACTATTCATGAAACACCTATTTTCTAGTATTGAATAAAGTTTATGACAGCTCATCATTTTAATTCCAATTAAAGTGATGAGCGATATTTAAATTACTTTAAAAATAATTTTATTACCAGGTTAGATCATCGGGTATTTTATAATCAGAATACGGATCATTTTCATCAACCGATTGCTCTTCATCAGTAAATAAAATAATGCGTTTTTCGTTTCGTTGTTGAATTCTCTCTGCAATGAGTTTTGGTACTAATTCATAACGACCTTCAATTCGAGCGATTCCCAGTTGTCCATTGATAATTTTTTGTTTCATTTCTTCATTAATATATATACGTTTTATTTTTTTCTGGTGTTCAAAATTATAAATTATTTCGCATTTCTCATCTCGCTTGATCGTGTTGTCAGTAATGAGTTGGTTTATTTCGATTGAGATGGCTTTTTGTCGTGCCTGGTGTTCTTTTTTCTTATTTAGCTCGAGATCACGTTTGGATTTTTCCGTGGCCTGTTGTTGTGCCTTTAGTTTTGCTTCATTAATTGTTTGTTCTTTTTTTGATTGTTGTTTGGTTTTTTTATGTTTGGTTTTATTCGCTTTCTGGACTTGTTGTTTGGTGACTAGTCCTGCTTTAAGTAGTTGATCTTGAAAGGCATTGCTCATTTTTGAATCTCGTTGTTACATATATAGTTGTGTGGTTGGCTGTTATTTTATCATGAGCGTGTCGTTTTCGATAATGAATTTTTTATTATCCAAAAAATAACCAGAATTATTGCCGCTAAAGTTGAGTAAATAACAAACTCGCTAGATAGTTTTTCGATACCACCGAAGCTATTAGCTAGTGCTGTGTAGATTATAGTAGCAGGTAACATACCGATAAATGTGGCTACTAAAAAATGGGAGAGTTTTATTGTACTGGCTCCTGCCGCATAACTGATTAAATCAAATGATATTATAGGAATCAGTCGGGCAATGAGAATGACTTTAAAACCATGTTTACTGCTTATTTTTTCGATGTATTGACGGGTGCTGGAATTTTTTAATAACCGTTCGGAGTAGTTGTTATAAAACCACCGTGTAATTGCAAATGAAACTAAAGCACCCAGTAAAGCTCCAATTGATGAAATAACCACACCCCAGAATAATCCAAAAATAATGCCGTTTGCGGCTGTGATTAAATAGGCGGGTAAGGGAGCTATCACAGCCTGTAGTATCATTAGCAAGATACTGATAATCGGTGCCGCTACTCCCCATGAGCGAATAATGTTTAATATTTCGGATAGATTGTTACTAATCAGGATTTCACAGGTTTTTTCGATATCATGGTGAATAACGAAAAAAACAGTTACATAAATAAATAATAATAGAAGAAAAATTAAATTATTTTTAAGGTTCTTATTTTTTATTTGTGAATAAACACCGCCAATTAACAATACACCGATTGATAAAATTAATAAACTGTAGAAGCCCATTGTTAGTTAAAACTAAAAATCTATTTTTCCAGTTCTTTACGGCGGCGATTAAATTCTTCTTCATCAATATCACCGTTGGCATAACGCTTTCTTAGAAGTTCCATTGGAGAATCACTATTGGTTGAATTTGAATTATTGGAGTTTTTAGAGCCACCATCCATTGCCATTTTTACACCCCAGATAATAACGATAAATAAAATTATCCAGAATATCCACATAAAACCACCTCCAAAAAACATTCCGCCACCATCCATCATAATGCACCTCGTCTATTAATTAAAGTTTCGTTTTTTTCATCGTAATGCGTTTGTGATAGCTAATTCTAATATATTAGCTGCAATAGTTGAATCATTTTCATTTATTTTATAT
>JBGMRJ010000133.1:0-5857 GCA_048061315.1 Gammaproteobacteria bacterium | reverse complement strand
GATGTTATCGTTATTTATTCAGAAGATGATAAATACCGTTTAGAAGTTTTATATGAAGATGCCGGCATTGATAATAATTCTATAAAAATAGAGTTAAGCCAGGAAAAACCCGGTAACAAAACTGGTGCGTCGATTAAAAATAAACCCGGGAAATTTAGAACGGCAACACTGGAATTCCCCGGCATCAATATTATGCATTACACTAAATCAAGCTCATTGTTTTACTGGGATAAATATTATTTTGATGAACTGTTAACATCCAGATAACTAATCTTGCACAGCAAGATTAGACACCTTTTATACTGTATTGGTTAAACTGGTGCCATTCGAAAGTACCAGTTGTGTCTCCATAATCTCTCCATCACCATCAATATGAACATCAACCACATCGGGTAAAGTATTTAATATATAGCCTGCCATCATGTTTAATAAATTTTGATTTTCATTATGAATTGCACTTAACATTTTATCAGCGGCGATTTGACAACGTTGGACTTTATTGGGGTTCTCAACCCAGCTACGACTCATTTGCCAGCCCTTGTCCATATCGGCATTCATCTTACTAAAAAATTCTTTAGCACCATAGAGTATTTCATCCGATACTGTTATTGGAATTTGCTTATCGTCAACAAAAATAGTTAATTTCATTTAAAACCTCATAAAATTTGAAATCAATTCAAATACAAAATACTATAAACACTATGTTAATACAGATACCCAAGTTATTAAGTCAACAACAACTCACCGCCATTCAAAATACACTATCGAATGCTGAATTCATCGATGGTAAGTTGTCAGCCGGTAAAATGGCAAAAACTGTTAAACAAAATGAGGAAATAGCCAGTTCAAACCCGCTATTAACTCAGCTTAATAATATAGTCATGAACACATTGGTTAAACATACACTATATATAGCTGCAGCTTTACCTAAAAATATTGCTACACCATTTTATGCTAAATATACCAAAGGTATGGCCTATGGTGATCATATTGATGATCCTATCATGGGTAGTCAGCCTCATGCCTATCGTTCTGATGTCTCGATAACCATTTTTCTAAATTCACCCGATGATTATACCGGTGGTGAATTGGTTATTAATAATGAGTTTGGCCAACAAAAAGTAAAACTCAGTGCCGGTGACGCTGTTATGTATCCTTCGTCCAGTATCCACCATGTTAACGAAGTTACCGAAGGTGAACGCCTGGTAGCCGTTACCTGGGTACAAAGCATGGTTCGTTCTGCCGAGCAACGGGCTTTACTTTTCGAACTTGGACAAAGTCGAGATCAATTACTCGCTGAAAATCAAAAATCGGATATCACGACTCGAATTAATAATAGCTATGCCAACTTACTTCGAATGTGGGCTGATTTGTAACAATGACTAATCAACAGCGACAAAAAAGGCCGCTATAAAAGCGGCCTTTTTGATAGTTCGCTTAAGCTTAATTAAGCTTGAGAACCTTTTTCTGCATGAGCCATTGCATTTACTTTTGCAGCTAATTCAGAATATTTTTCACGGTATTGATCTAAAACATGACCGGATTCAGGTGTGTAGTAATCTTTCATATCAACACCTTCTTTATGTTCATAATCAATAAATTTCTTTTGCATTTCTAACATTTCTTTAATTAGATCTTGTTTGCTACTCATAACAACGTCCTCACTTTACGAATATCGACTTCAGTAGATACGGGCTAAAAACTCTATGGGCGTGACTTTATCAAGCCCATTATCATGCTGAAATACCCCATTAGGTCTATATCAACAATTACTTATTTAGATTGTGTGATTAATAACCACCTTTACGGGTACTTTGTGGCATTCCACCGATTTTACGGCCTTGTTTAGAAGGCATACCAGGGAATAAATCGTACATGTATTTAGAATTAACCTTTTTACCCCATTTTTTTCCCATATCTTTAGTAATATTACGCTCATTTGGCTCCGTACCCGGGTTTTCAGCATGCTCATCTCGCAAATAACGAACGACATCCCAGTGTTCTTCGGTCATTTCAACGCCTTCATCTTCAGCAATTTTTGCACCTATTGCATCAGTCCAGTCATTGTAATCCTCTAAATATCCTTTCTCGCTTACTTCTACAGTTTTACCATCGGCTTCTAGTGTTGGCATAATAATTCTCCTTACTTTAAATTTTATTACAAATGTTTAATGTTAATAATTAATAGTTAAAAATCTTTGGTCTGAATTTTATCGTTTGTATCGTTTACTGCAATAATACCTTTATGGGGAAGGAATAATCCGCAACCCAATAATCGAGCAGCCCCTAACCCCTGTTGCTGTAATAATACTGATTCTTCAACGTCCAGTTCGGCTATCATCAAACTGCGAGTCATCATAGTGTCTGACTTCAATTTATGCTTACACCGTTTACCGCACATCATCTTACGAACGCGAACCCCCATCTCTTTAAGCTGCTGATGCACCTTAGTTAGAAACTCAGCTTCGTCACTATCCTCTGATAAAACATGGCGCGAGAAGATAATTGGCGACTTTGTTAATTTTCTAGATGCAGATTCTCTAATATTGAGCTTATAGTCGTCAACTATTATTGTCATTCCTTCTAATTTTTGAGCATCTTCAATACGATGTTTGGGTAATCGGAGCTGTAATTTAGTCCGTTTGGATAAATTTAAAACTTCATTTTCAGAAATTTCAGGGCGAATCCAGCCATTTCCGGACTCTGCCGCATGAATTAGATGGATTCCAGCTAAGGGCTCGTCTTGTAACCAGGGTAAAGCATTACATAGGGCAGAACAAAGACTCTGAGCATGATCCAGTGAAATAACCTTACATTCAATTTTAAAAATCAAATCCATTACATCATCAGGAACCTGATATTCCGGTTTCGATTTTTTTTCTTCTTCCCAATACATTATGTTGCTCTAACACTGGTGAAGACTGCTTCGAGCTTTTCTTCCCAGTTTTCTGGAGTGTCTAGGAACGGTGGCTTAACATCCATTTGAAAAAATAATTCGCCGTCTTTTGCACGTTGTTGAATTACTTTTGTTAACTCATCAAAATTTTCTAATTGATGATTTTGTAATAACACTTCACTTAACCAAAGCATAATAAAATAATCTCTTTATTTTTTAATAATTTAATTTAACGCTATACGATCATAATAACGTGCACGAAGTAATTCTCTTTTTGAATTGGCATCATCTTCAAAAGCAATTCTATTGTGCAATACATTATTACAGAGCAAACCCTGCCCTGCTTTTAATTTATATTTAAAACAGTATTCTGTTTTAGTCAATAAAATATTTTGTATCATCGATACAGCTTGTTGTACTATTTCTGATTTTTTCCACTCGATACTTCTAGTGCGTGCAGTATAACGTAAATGCAATTTATTCGATAAATTATCAATTGAAAATACCGGCCCGGTTTGTTGCTCACGAATTTTAACGCCATCTTCGATATTTTCAGGAATCGTTAAAACATCATTTTGCATTAATGCCAAAATAAAATCCGGATTTTCATCGCGTAATAATATGTATAACACTTCAGGATCAATTAAATTGTTTTCTCCACCACTATTAGCACCGCAAACGCAATGTAGCACGAAACTTCGCACAGATTTATCCAGAGAATTATAGTAACCATCCGTATGCCAACTAATTTGTTTGTTGGTATAAGGTATATACATTTTGTCTCGACCAGTATCTTTGACTGTCAGCGTACTTACATTTTGTTCTCCTGAACACAAATTACCATCAATATTTACTAATCCAAATTGATTTGCGAATTGACACAATTCAAATGTTGTTATTTGTCGTGGTTCATTTAATGAATAAACAACCATATTGTATTTTTCAAGGCATCGGTGAATTTGTTCTGTCTCTAATTCACTTAACACATTAAAGTTATCGACGCTGACTACTAAATCTTGCTCTGACGCAGGATAGTAAGATAGCTTTAGTTCACGCCACTTTCGATATGCGGTACTATTTGATATATCAAAATGGCAACTGTGCTCGTCGTTATCAAATTTCATAATACTGATTCATTGAACAAATTATATACATAAATTAAGGTTTGAAAATTAGTATATTACTAGATTATTAATAATTTTCATCAATACTGCTAAAAAAGAAATTATTCCTGATATTTGAATATAGCTAAATAACGATTTAAGGGTATGATCGAAAGTATTTGAAGTTTTCACGGTAACACCATGTTTTATATAATTTTATTTTCACTATTTTTGCTGATAAGTAAATAAAATGACTCAATAACAAGAAACGTTCTATCCCTTTCGAGATAGATAATTGGCCAGCTACCCCCCTTTGGTACGGTTCTCAAGCACGGTCCGGCACCCTAAAATCCTTTCGAATTCAGGAAAGTACAACTTAATTGTCTTTCCAACTTGATGTGAAAAGAGCAACAGTTAACAAATTTAAATAATTTGAGTTTGTTAGTACATTTACTTTTAAAGCCGGCAGGACTGGATCAGCTCCAGCCACCTAAGGAGAAAAAAATGGCCAAACAATTTGATACGCCAATGTTAGATGAATTAGAAAAAGGCCCATGGCCTAGTTTTATTTCTGGTTTCAAACGATTACGTGATGATCATCCAGAAAAACGAATTAATGAAATGGCTAATTCACTTTTGGGTCAATTAGAGCATTCATATGAAACACGTAAAGGTTACTGGAAAGGTGGTACCGTTAGTGTGTTTGGTTATGGTGGCGGTATTATTCCACGTTTCTCTGAAGTAGCTAATCAATTTGTCGCTTCTAAAGAATTTCACACATTACGTGTTCAACCTACTCCTGGTAACTATTACACAACTGACATGTTACGTCAGCTTGGCGATAGCTGGGAAAAATACGGTTCTGGTTTGGTAACATTCCACGGTCAAACTGGTAACATTATGTTTATCGGTACTGATACAGAAAATGTACAACATTTCTTTGATGAAATTAATGACTATGGTTGGGATCTTGGTGGTGCTGGACCGTGTGTTCGTACTGCAATGTCTTGCGTTGGTGCTGCTCGTTGTGAACAATCTTGTGCTAACGAACATAAACTACAACGTTTATTAGTTAACAACTTCACAGATGACGTTCATCGTCCTGCTCTTCCTTACAAATTTAAATTCAAAATCTCAGGATGTCCAAATGATTGCCAAAATGCAATTGAACGTTCTGATTTTGCTGTGATTGGTACCTGGCGTGATGATATGGTTATTGACCAGGCTGAAGTTAAAAACTTCGTGGCTAAAAAAGGCCGTCAATACGTTATCGATAACGTCACGTCACGTTGCCCTACTGATTGCATGACACTTTCTGATAGTGATGAACTAACAGTTGATAACCGTAACTGTGTTCGCTGTATGCATTGCTTAAACGTTATGACTAAAGCCTTGTCTCCAGGTGAAGATCGTGGTGTTACTATCCTTATTGGTGGTAAACGTACACTGAAGATTGGTGACATGATGGGAACAGTTGTTATCCCTTTCTGGAAAATGGAATCAGACGAAGACTACGAAAAAATCGTTGAGCTAGCTGAAGAAATTATTGATTTCTGGGCTGAAAATGGTCTTGAACATGAACGAACTGGTGAAATGATTGAACGAATCGGTTTAGTGAACTTCCTTGAAGGTGTTGGTGTTGATGTTAATCCAAATATGATTGGCAGCCCACGTCAAAGCTCTTACATCCGTATGGATACCTGGGATGAAGAAGCTGAAGCTTGGTTCAACAATAAATTAGAAGCTGCTAGTTAATTCCAGGATCAATTCCCGAATTAGCTTAAGGCTTAAAACACGAAATAAATTAAATTTAAAAGTATTTAGGAGATTTTAAATGGCTCAAGTTGAAATGCGCTCA
>JBGMRJ010000132.1:1260-5916 GCA_048061315.1 Gammaproteobacteria bacterium | reverse complement strand
TGGATAAATTAAAACACTTAAAACCATTAATTAAACCGCAATTATTAAAAGCCTGCGCTGTGGCTATTAAAGGTGATAATAAAGTCACGCCAGCTCAATTAGAATTATACCGCGCTATATCCAGCATTCTGGATTGCCCAATGCCGCCACTAAATGATTATTAATGTTTATTATTTGCAACAATAACTTTTTGAGAGTGTTTTTTCTGAGTTAATTTCTTTTGTATAAAACTGGAAATCACAATTTTATCGGTCATTTCCATATCATCAAATTCAAGCCCAATATGAAATTCATTGCCACTAAAATGAACGTGGCATACGGTAACATTGGCTCGAATTGGAATAGCATCGTTATCGGTTGGTATGGTGAATAATATTTTGAGTTTGGTACCCATATCGGTTGCTATTGGATAGGTGATTCCAATACCCCCTTTTGAAATATTAACCATTTTTGCTTTTACCTTTTCACCATCGGATAACATGATAAATAGGTTACGTTCAATATTAACGCGGATGTGTTGACGATTTTCATTTGCGGATGGAGTAGAGATGGTACTATTAACCTAGTTTGTTCATCATTTCTGATATTCGCTGACTCAATTCTGTTAATTTCTGAATATCTTCAGCGGGATCAGAATCGCCTAAATTTAAACGTTTAAAAGCCGGAAGTGTCATTAACGAAGGCCCTTTAATTTTTTCACCACCGACCAGATTTGAGTGCAATAAAGCCACTTGAACTAAATCACAATAGTCGGGTGTGGTTGTTGATTCACGCTCCCATTGGTATGCTTGCTCTGAGGTTAATGCATATGACACATCAAATTCCCACTGGCGTAATAAAATGCTACCCACAGTTCCTTTTAAATCACTTAAAACTTCATCGAGTTTACCTGCTTGACGTGATAATTCATTGTGTTGATCGGCAACAACAAGTAACGGTATTACTCCAATATCGTGTAACAAGCCGGCTAGAAATGCGTGATCAGGATCAAAACCTTTGCAGCGTTTGGCTAATACGTAACAAATAACACCAATGCGAATGCTGTGTTCGTAATAACGCTTCATGGTTTTTTTCACGAGATTTGTTTGCGGATGAAACATGTCGCGCATAACAACACTAATTACAATTGAACGCACTGCTTCGAGACCAATACGGGTTATCGCCGCCTGTAAACTGTCGATAGGTTGACCTGTTCGAAATAGCGCACTATTGGATACTTGAATTATTCGTGCAGTAATTGCAGGGTCAGACTGCAAGGTACTTGAAATAACATTCATGTTAATGGATTCGTCTTCAAGAGCTTTGTTAACATGCAATGCCATTTCGGGTAAGCTGGGTAGATTAAAATCCTTACTATCAAAACGCTCAGTAATTTCTTCAATAATATCGTTACCGGATTCTTTTAGAGTGTCGATTTTAACCGTATCAACAAACATTCCGGTTTGTATTTTATCAGCAGCATCAACGTATTTATTGACAACTTTTGAATCGATGCATAATAATGTGGAGTCTGAGATACATTTAGCATTTAAACCCGGTGAATGAAAACGAAATATCGGTTTTTGTGCGCGTTCAGTGTTTTCTGAAATCGCTTTATCACTGAGTTCGATACCATGAAGATCAAGTTTACCTTCAAGTAAAAAAAGTTTTTTATGGCTGGTATCTTTAGCGTTGAGTGCCTTGCCTTTTTTGACTAATAGAATTTCAGCATGTGAAGCGATATCAATTAATGCCACATCACTGAGTTGGCTAAAATCATTAATGGCTAATAGTGTTTTTACGTCAATCAATTTATTCTCACAATTTTAATGTGTGGATAGTTGGGGTTTTTATAGCTGCGTTATTTTTATCGGCAAGATCTACAAAACATTGATTATTTACCCTAAATTGTATTTTTCGCGTCTAGTTTATGCGCAATAGCATGAGTTTCAGGTAACGACACGATATAATAGTGCATAGATTTAGCGAGTGGTATTTGGGATAGTGATGAAATTTCCTCAAAATTTTGATGTGATTATAGTTGGCGGTGGTCATGCTGGTACTGAAGCGGCATTAGCGGCTGCGCGTACCGGTGCGTCGACTTTGTTACTAACACACAATATTGAAACCCTCGGTCAAATGAGTTGCAACCCTGCAATCGGCGGAATTGGTAAAGGGCATTTAGTAAAAGAAATAGACGCGCTTGGCGGTTTGATGGCACACGCAGCCGATTTAGCCGGAATTCAATTTCGAATTTTAAATTCTCGCAAAGGGCCGGCTGTTCGAGCAACACGGGCACAGGCCGATCGCATTTTATATCGAAATGCAGTGCGCACCGTATTAGAGAACACGAAAAATTTAACCCTGTTCCAACAATCAGTCGATGATTTAATTGTAGAAAACGATTCGGTGACCGGTGTTGTTACTCAGATGGGCTTACAGTTTTCAGCACCCGCTGTGGTGCTAACCGTAGGTACTTTTTTAGGTGGCTTGATTCACATTGGTCTGAAAAATTTTGAAGGCGGTCGTGCGGGTGATCCACCATCCAACGCTTTATCAAAACGACTTCGTGAATTACCTTTTACGGTTGATCGTTTAAAAACCGGCACACCACCGCGCATTGACGGAAAAACCATTAATTATAGTGGTTTGGTGGCACAACCGGGTGATGAACCAACACCGGTTTTTTCATTCCTGGGGGATATCAGCGAGCACCCGAAACAGGTTCCCTGTTATATCACCCACACCAATGAACAAACACATGACATTATTCGAGCAGGTATGGATCGTTCACCGATGTATACTGGTGTGATTGATGGTGTCGGGCCACGTTATTGCCCGTCAATTGAAGACAAGGTGACCCGATTTGCCGATAAAGATTCACATCAAATTTTTATTGAACCCGAAGGTTTAACAACCAACGAAATTTATCCTAATGGTATTTCGACCAGTTTACCGTTTGATGTGCAACTCGAACTGGTTCGCAGCATGAAAGGTTTTGAACAGGCGCATATTACCCGACCGGGTTATGCTATTGAATATGATTATTTTGATCCTCGTGATTTAAAACCGTCGCTTGAAACCAAACATTTAAAGGGGTTGTATTTTGCCGGACAAATCAACGGCACCACGGGCTATGAAGAAGCTGCTGCTCAGGGTTTATTGGCCGGATTAAATGCAGCACGCCAGGTTCAACAACTTGAGGCCTGGTGCCCACGCCGTGACCAGGCTTATCTTGGTGTGATGGTCGATGATTTAATTACTCGCGGTACCTTGGAACCTTACCGCATGTTTACCAGTCGTGCAGAATACCGTTTATCGCTGCGCGAAGACAATGCCGACCTGCGGTTAACCGAAATTGGACACCAAATGGGTTTGGTTAATGAAACACGTTGGGCGAAGTTCGACACAAAACGTAGCCAGGTAGCCGCAGAAACCCAGCGATTAAGCTCAATTTGGGTTCGGCCTGATGATTTAGCGGCAGGTGAAGCCAATGCCGCTATCGGTAATGAATTGCAACGTGAAAGTAACTTACTGGATTTATTACGCCGTCCGGAAGTGCACTATCAACAGCTCGTGAAATTCAGCAATTATACTAAAACCGGTGAAGCCATAACGGCCACCGATGTTATTGCGCAAATCGAAATACAAGTTAAATATTCAGGCTATATCGAGCGACAACAAAAAGAAATTGATAAGCACCGTCGAAATGAAGAAACAGCCTTACCTGAAAAAATGGATTATGCCGATGTTGCTGGACTGTCATCTGAAATTCGAGAAAAGTTAAATCGAATACAACCGAGCTCAATCGGACAAGCATCACGAATTTCCGGAATGACACCAGCCGCAATTTCAATTTTACTGGTGTATTTAAAAAAATCCTCAAAAAACAAGGAACGAAAGCGCGCTTAATCAATCTACTCAGTAGCATCTAGTCAATAGATTTTAATGTTTAATACTGTAATAATAGTCTTAAGCCAATTAAATTTAATTTAAAATAATATTTATAAGAAATGGAGATTTAAATGAAACGAATTATTTTGTTATTACTGACTATCACTTCTTTTAGTGTCAGCTCATTACTCTATGCTGATGAAAATGGACATGGACATTCAGATAGTAGCACTCCTGAAGTGCAGGGCATGATATCCATTAAAAGTGCTAATAGCGTTAAAGTGACATTAGATAAATTAGAAACGGTGCTCAAAAAGAAAGGCATCACAATTGTAACACGTTGGAGTCATGATGCCGGAGCCAAGAAGGTTGGCATTAAACTTCGTCCTACTGAATTACTGATCTTTGGCAATCCAAAATTAGGTTCGCATTTCTTTACCAGTCAGCAAACAGCGGGTATCGATTTACCGTTAAAAGCCTTAGCCTGGCAAGACAGTAAAGGGCAGGTGTGGTTATCGTATAATGATCCAGCGTATATTGCAGGACGCCATAAAATTAACGACCGCGCTGAAATTGTGGCGAAAATGACAGGTGCGTTAAAGAAACTCACTGCAGTGGCAGTTAGTCAGTAGTTACTGATTTGATTCATGCCTTGAATTGAAAATGTTAAAATCCGGCAGATACACTGATAATATATTTCTGCCGGAGTCTCAAAAAAACCAGTATCCAGATTAAAATCTAAATGTCACAACAATTAATTAATATACTCAATGCCGGTATTGA
>JBGMRJ010000132.1:0-1160 GCA_048061315.1 Gammaproteobacteria bacterium | reverse complement strand
AAAAAAACACGTTTTGTAAATCAAGTAGTTACAGAAATTGGCATCACGAATGTTGTCGTTCAGCAATGCCGGATTGAAGCACTTCAGTGTGAAACAAGTTTTGATCATATTGTAAGTAGAGCCTATACTAGCTTACAAGTGTTTATAAAAAGTACCTGTCATCTGGCAAACAGTGCAACAACGTATCTTGCTATGAAAGGGCAGCTCCCCGAGATTGAAATCGAGGAGGTCAGAGATAATTACACGGTTAAACCGATGTCTCTCACTGTACCAAATATTGACGGTCAGCGACATTTAATAATGATGACTGCAAAATAAATTTTTACGAATTCTATTTTAATTTTAATAATTGACAAAAGCTCGGGGGAGAGCAATGGGCAGGATCATAGCGATAACAAACCAAAAGGGTGGTGTGGGTAAAACCACAACCTGCATTAATTTGGCTGCTTCATTATCAGCAACAAAACGAAAAGTATTGTTGATCGATATGGATCCTCAAGGCAATGCCACTATGGGTAGTGGTGTCGATAAAAATGAAATTGATTTTACTACCGGTGATGTTTTATTAGGTACAGTTCAGGCCTTTGAGCTTATACGAACGCTCGATGATGTGGGTTATGATTTACTTCCTGCAAATGGTGATTTAATTGCTGCCGAAGTTGAATTAAAAGCCGGTGACAATAATGAACAAGCATTACGAACAGCATTGTCAGATGTTCGACATGCCTATGATTATATTTTAATAGACTGCCCACCAGCATTAAACATGTTAACTCTTAATGCATTAGTGGCTGCAGAATCAGTTATGATTCCAATGCAATGTGAATATTATGCTCTCGAAGGATTATCCGCATTATTAGATACCATCGAAGGTATTCGTAAAACGGTAAATCCACGTCTTAAAGTTGAAGGCATGTTACGCACCATGTTTGATCCACGAAATAATCTTGCAAATGATGTTTCCGGGCAATTATTAGTGCATTTTCCCGATCAGGTTTACCGAACCATTATTCCACGAAATGTTCGATTAGCCGAAGCACCGAGTCATGGTTTACCCATTATGCACTATGATAAAACCTCGCGCGGTTCATTAGCCTATTTAGCACTGGCTGGAGAGATATTACGTAAAGATGAAAATTTAGCAGCCACTGCTTAAATTT
>JBGMRJ010000131.1:0-5920 GCA_048061315.1 Gammaproteobacteria bacterium | reverse complement strand
AATAAAGGTTTAATTCATAAGAATAAAGCTGCGCGCACTAAAAGCCGTTTAAATATTCGATTACGTAGTATGTAAATAAGTTGGGTATATCAATTTTAGTAATTTTAAAAGCCGGATTAATTTCCGGTTTTTTTTGCCGCAAAGAGCGCAAAGGAAAATCAAAATAATAACTTCCTTTCCCTCACCCCAGCCCTCTCCCAAAGGGAGAGGGCGTAATCGATATTTTGATTTTCCTTGGCGTTCTTGGCATATTGGCGGTTAATAGCTTTTGATTTTTTATGTACCTTCAGGTCAGAACCAGATTATCACGATTGATAAGTTCCGGATCACCAACATAACCTAACAATGATTCAATTTTAAAACTCGGTTCAGCCATGATCTTTAGTGCCTCATCGGCATTATAATTAACCAGGCCACGAGCAACTTCATTACCCTGCAAATCAATACAGACCACCATTTCTCCACGAACAAATTTACCAACAACCTTTTTAACACCAATAGCCAACAAACTTTTACCGGAATTCTTTAACACATCAACCGCCCCATCATCCAGGGTTAATACACCGCAGGTTTGCAAGTGCCCGGCTAACCATTGTTTTTTAGCGCTTAATGCTTCTTTATCAGTATAAAGTAAAGTGCCAACTATTTTTGCTTGTTGTATTTTTTGTAAAACTTTGGCCTCACTGCCGGAAGCAATAATTGTTGCACAAGCTGATCGTGCAGCTAAACGTGCTGCACTTAATTTTGTTAACATGCCACCTCGTCCTACCTTACCGGAATCACCTTGCACCATATCATCAAGTGAATCGTTATCGATGTTTGATTCTGAAATTAATGTTGCATCGGGAAAAACACTTGGATCTCTATTAAACAAGCCTTCTTGATCGGTTAATAAAATTAACATATCTGCTTCAATTAAATTAGCCACCAATGCAGCAAGCGTATCATTGTCTCCAAAACGAATTTCATCCGTAACTACTGTATCGTTTTCGTTAACTACCGGTATTACCTTAAATTTTAATAAAGTATTTAATGTACTACGAGCATTTAAATAACGTTTTCGATTGGATAAATCATCATGTGTTAATAATACTTGAGCAGTATGAAGATCATAATGTTGAAATTGAGATTCATAGGATTGAATTAACCCCATTTGACCAATTGCCGCAGCAGCTTGAAGTTCATGCAATTCTTCTGGACGTACTGTTAATCCTATACGAAACATCCCTTCAGCAACGGCACCTGATGATACCAGTACCACATCGATACCTTGCTTTTTTAATTCTACTATTTGTTTCACCCATGATGATATTCCAGAGTGATTTAATCCTGCACCATTATTTGTTAATAATGCACTGCCAATTTTCACTACCCAGCGTTTTGTGGTTTTAATTTTTTCGCGTTGCATCATTTAAATTTCTACTTCTAATCCACATCGATCTTTTCATTTTGCTTGCTGGATTCAATATCTTCTAAAACTTTTTGCTCTAATATAAAATCCATTATTTTATAGCTTAAATTTTGTGTTCCCATTTTAGTTAATGCTGAAATGGTAAAAACCGGGCCAGTCCAGCTTAAACCTTTTACTAGCGATTCTATTTTAGATTCTCGCTCATCCTGTTTGATGAGATCTATCTTGTTAATTACTAACCAATGCGGTTTGTTGGTTAAATCAGCACTGAATTTTTCCAGTTCTTTACTGATTATTTTAACCGATTCTACTGGATCAGATTCATCAAAAGGACAGATATCGACTATATGCAATAAAATACCGGTTCGTGATACATGTTTTAAAAATTGAATTCCAAGCCCGGCACCTTCGGCTGCGCCTTCGATTATGCCGGGGATATCGGCGATAACAAAACTTTTTGAAGTATCAACTCTTACCACACCTAAATTGGGGTGCAAGGTAGTAAACGGATAATCGGCCACTTTTGGTTTTGCAGAGGATACCGAACGAATAAATGTCGATTTTCCTGCATTAGGTAGACCCAATAAACCTACATCTGCTAATACTTTTAATTCCATTTGTAATAGTCGTAACTCACCCGGTGTTCCTTTGCTGGTCTGTCGTGGTGCTCGATTAACACTACTTTTATAGCGAGTATTACCTAAACCATGAAAACCACCTTGTGCAACTAACATTGGTTGATTCGCGGTTACAATATCACCGATGAGCTCATTGGTTTCTTTATCATAAATCATAGTACCAAGTGGCACTTTAATATAAATATCCTCACCACCTTTTCCGGTTAGATTTCGACCCCCACCGGGTTCACCATTTTTTGCTTTAAATTGTCGGGTAAATCGAAAATCAACCAGGGTATTTACATTAGCATCACCGACCACAAAAACACTACCACCATCACCTCCATCGCCACCATCCGGTCCGCCTCGAGGAATGTATTTTTCACGACGAAAACTCATGCAACCATTACCACCCTTGCCTGCTTCTACCCGGATTTTTGCTTCATCGATAAATTTCATAGTTATATCATAGTATTTTTTGAACCGCAGAGAACGCGGAGGTGCGCTGAGAAATAATTAATACTAAATGATCAATTTAACAACCTTTGCAAACCTCAGCGTTCTCTGCGGTTAAAGATTTTTATTTTACAATTTAATTGCATAAAACCTAAAAAAAATCCCGTCACTAAGGACGGGATTTTTTAGTTGTTATTTGATTATCTAAATTTAGGCCGGAACAATACTCACAAATTGTCTTTTCTTGGGGCCTTTAATTTCAAATAAAACTTTTCCGTCGGATTTGGCGAATAAGGTGTCATCTGCACCACGACCAACATTTAATCCCGGGTGAACTTTTGTGCCACGTTGGCGGATTAAAATATTTCCTGCCAATACTGCTTCACCACCAAATTTCTTTACACCAAGTCGTTTTGAAACTGAATCACGACCATTACGAGTACTACCACCTGCTTTTTTATGTGCCATTCTAAATTACCTAAATCTTGTGGGTTAACCGGCAATACCGGTAATTTCTAATTCTGTATAAGATTGACGATGCCCTTGTGTCTTAGCAGAATGTTTACGACGTCGGAATTTTACAATCCGAATTTTAGGACCACGACCAACACTTTTTACTGTTGCTGTCACTTTACCACCATCAAGATAAGGTGCTCCTACTTTAATATCATCGCCATTTGCGATCATTAATACTTTTTCAATATCGACACTACCACCAGGCTCAACATTTAGTTTCTCAACTTTTATCGTTTGACCTTTAATAACTCGATATTGTTTACCACCAGTTTCAATAACCGCGTACATGCTTAATTCTCCAGGCTTTTACTTTGCAAGGTATTACCTCTTGCAAATATCTATTTTCAATTCTCTAAAGGGCGGCAATTTTAACGTTTTGAATATAATTGGTCAATTTGATTTATCACTATTTCACTATTATTTTACTTATTTCGAGCTTATTTACCATGGTTTACTGCTAAAAATTGATGTAACTTGACAGTATAACATCAGACCCATAGCATGCTCGGCTTAATAGTATGCAGTAATTAAGGATATTTGCATGGAACTGGCATCCGCCCTGGTATCAATAGAATCTATTGATGATATCAACAGCCTGATAAGTGATGATATGAATGCAGTAAATAACTGTATTCTAAGCTATTTACACTCTGATGTGGTGCTTGTTAACCAAATTGGTCATTATATCATCAATAGTGGTGGAAAACGCCTACGTCCGGTATTACACCTGCTCTGTGCCAAAGCCTTAAATTATTCGGGTTCTCAACACATCAATCTAGCAGCAATAATCGAATTTATCCATACTGCCACCTTGCTTCATGATGATGTTGTCGATGATTCAATGTTACGCCGTGGTAAAGAAACTGCAAATAATGTCTGGGGAAATGAAGCCAGTGTTTTAGTTGGCGATTTCCTTTATTCGCGTTCATTTCAAATGATGGTCGAATTAAAGAATCTTCGTATAATGGAAATTCTGTCAACAGCCAGCAACATCATCGCGGAAGGTGAAGTTCAGCAATTGCTCAATGTTAACGATCCTGATACTACCGAAGAAGCCTATATGCAGGTTATCTATGATAAAACAGCCAAGTTATTCGAATCAGCAGCACAGCTGGCAGCTGTTATTACCGAACGTCCAGATCATGAAGAACAAGCAATGATAAAGTATGGTAAACACCTCGGAACGGCTTTTCAATTGATTGACGATGTACTGGATTATAGTGCCTCAAGTGATGATATCGGTAAAAATATTGGTGATGATCTGGCCGAAGGTAAACCAACACTGCCACTTATTCACGCTATAAAAAATAGTAAGCCGGAAGATGCCGCTGTGATTCGTCATGCCATAGAAAATGGTGGTTTAGACAATATATCGAACGTGATGCAAATTATAGAAGCAAGTGGAGCCATAACATACACCGCAGAAAAAGCTCAAAATGAAGCCAAAATGGCAATTGAAGCCATTAATTTTTTACCGGAATCAAATTATAAAATAGCATTACAAAAGCTTGCTGAATTTTCAGTCAATCGTAGTTATTAATTATATATTTGATGTTTAATGAATACTAAACCAGATTTTAAAATCATTATTCCTGCGAGATTTGCTTCATCACGCCTACCGGGAAAAGCTTTAAAACCACTTTTAGGCATCCCGATGATTCAGCATGTCTACCAACGTGCTATGGAAACAACTGCTTCCGAGATTATTGTTGCCACTGACCATGAGGATATTGCGAATGTCGTCAAACAATTCGGTGGCAATGTCAAAATGACTAAAATAGATCACCCGACTGGAACTGATAGAATTTCAGAAGTCATTGATTCTTTATCCTGGTCTGATGAGACCATCGTAGTTAATTTACAAGGTGACGAACCTCATATTCCGGCTCAACTAATACAAGATACGGCCGAAGTTTTAACATCAAATCCGCAATGTGATATCGCAACACTTGCGACAAAAATGTCATCTATTAAAGATATACTGAATCCGAACATGGTTAAAATTACTTTAAATAATAATAACGAAGCATTGTATTTTAGTCGCGCAGCAATTCCCTACAATAAAAAATGGACTCAAAATGCTAATAAGCAGGTTATACTAAATGACAATGACGATACTGAATCGTTAAAATTACCTGCAGAGATCCCGTATTATCACCATATTGGATTATATGCTTATACGGTAGGTTTTTTACGACAATTTCCAACACTTGCACCTTGCCCGCTAGAACTATCAGAAAGCCTCGAACAATTACGTGCCCTGTGTTACGGCTATCGAATTTTTGTTAAAGTTATTAAGCAATCTCCAGGTCATGGTGTCGATACTGAAGAAGATATACTCCGTGTAGAAAAACTGTTGTCAAAATAATCATTAAACAAACTTTAACCCAAAATCTGACATTTTATATTTACTCCTGGTTTCTGAATTTTATTTTAGGACATTTTAATTTCATAGCAAATAATAAATAGTATAAAGTTTTCTTTTAATTTCAAAGTATATATTGTAATGTATTAAAAAATATTCCTGCTAAAATTAAAAACAAACCACACTTGTTATGACACAATTTAAAATTTTCTCCTCGTTATTAATTTTAATTTTTTTATTGTCGTGTAGTACAATTAAAAAACAGGATTACTACTATAACGAAATCGTCATTCGGAATAATACTCGTTTGACTTTAAAAAAAGTTGTTATTAAAGTTCCTAAAACTCAAAGAGTTTTTAGCTGTAGTAATATTGCTCCTCAAGGAACCTGTACAAATGGTTTTAAAAAAACCCGCTATCAAAGAAATCCAATTAATTTCTCCTGGATATACCAGGATGAGAAAAAAAATCGTAACAATATTATTATTGAAATTCCTGAAAATATGAATCACGAAATTCCATTACGTGGTGTTTTAGAAATAAAATCCAACGGAGA
>JBGMRJ010000130.1:0-5928 GCA_048061315.1 Gammaproteobacteria bacterium | reverse complement strand
AGAGTATTTTAACCTAATAGCCGTAGATGCCTTATTTGATATTTTAAACAGAGCATTGGAACCACTAGGAAATATATAATCATTATTTGACTTTTGAATAAATCCAGAAATACTATTTCTTTCGCCACCAAACATAATATTTCGAGATATTAACTGACCTTCATCCGTAATAACAGGATCGTGAGTTGAAATATTTTGCGTTAAGTTAGACGAAATAAAATTATAGTTGTAAAAATTATGAACTATTCCTTGATCGCTAAAAGTACAATTGTAAAAAAAATCAACCTCGATATCACCTTCACCATGCACTATTCCACTAAAAGATACGTTAGTAATATTTTGCAATAAAATATACCTAATACCATTATTAGGAATTAAATCATTTTCATCCCAATAATATCCTGAAAAAAATGCAAGTCCATCCTCTGACTTATGCGTAAAATCATTTATCGTGATTAGTCGTCCTGCATCATTACATTTTAGTGTAACGGATTCCTTAGTCGTATTTTCACCTAATAATTCAACTGGATTTTGTAGGTATCTTGGCATAATTAAAAGGACATCCTTGTCCGAATTTCCTTATAGTGCTGCGGTAATAAATGACTCAGTACGAAAGACTACCAAGGCAATACGTTCTTCGGCTAATACAGTAACCATATTTTTAACAAAGTTATCTGAATTTTCACGCGATACTTCCACGCTTGCAGAGTTACGATCTTTGATTTCACAACCCATACCAAAGGCACCTACTAAGACTTGTCCTACAGTCATAGCATTGGTAACAATAACAGGAATTCCCCAAAGATTAGGTGCCGAAAATGCACGAGGATTACCAACAACGTAACGATCATCCGCTGTACCAACTTTACGCACATCAATATCGTACCAATCGGTAGGATTTAGGATGATTGCATCGGGGGTATAGTTTGATTTTTGTGCCTGTTTAATCATATCGCGAATAATATCAAGCTCATTAACTACATTTGGCGATTGCACAGCATATGCCGTTGCCTGTGTAACAATACCGTTTAGTTGTCCGTTCGCCGATGTACCGTGAAGTAATTGGCGTTCTTCTTCCAATTTTAAACCGTACATCAAACGACCTGAAATAAAAGCTTGAAGTCCTGCCGAATCATCAAGAACCTGTTTTGACGCAGGAATCCAATGTGAAATTGTTTGAACAGGTTCGTTTTCCAGTGTAAAGGTAATACCCGATTGTGGCTTAGTAACATTTTCAAATTGCTGAGGTGATCCGCCAACTTGTGGACCAGCCGCATTACTAAAAACATTTTCACGGACAAATTCAATCAAATTTGAATTAGTAGGACTTGAGGGAATAATATCGCGAATCATAAATTGCCGATTCTCGACAGTATTAAAACCGGGTAAACGATCAGCCGCAACCAATGGTTGATTTTGACCAGTAGCATTGATAATAGCCGCCTTAAACTCCATTCGAGCTTGACCCGTTTTACCGTCAACCATATTTTTAAACTGTTCAGAGTTTACAAACTCCGCACCAATATTTAACGGCTTATCAGTACCGGCAATTTTAACGCCGTTTTGTTCAAGCTGAACCATTCGATCGGACATTTCTTCCATCTTTTCGATAAAGTTATCAATTGTTGCTTTCGTTTCAATTGAAATCGATCCAGCATTTTTGGCTTCCTCATTCGCTTTTGAAATCTGATCTAATAGTAGGTCATGCTTAACTGATAAAGCATTTTCAATTTGCTTTATATCAAATAAACGTTCTTTATCTAACTGATCCATTTTATTCTCCTAAAAATTTGCTTTAAAGTTAAAACAATTACATATTTTTAATAAAATCAATTAATTGATTGGTAGTAGTTTCATAATGTAATTGTTGTTCAAGCTTATTGACTAAAGCACCATTTTTAATATCGGTATCACGCCGAATTATTTGTTTTACTTTACCTATAAGTAGTTGAGCCGTAGATTTTGTGAATTTATGTGATTCTCTCAAAAATAATTCGCATTCTCTTATCGACTCTATTTCTTCAATTTCTGATTTTACAATTTGTACACGTGCATCAAGATCAGCAGGAAACGCCACAATGGAAACTTCCATTAACTCAACATTTTTAATGTAACGACCGCCATCTTCCTTGTCGTCCGATCCACCGGGGGGAATCCTAAAGCCTATTGATAGACCATCAATTGCGCCATGTTTCATTGAGGCATAAACATTGTCGGCGTCAGAATGATTTGGTGTAAATTCACCTTTAACAATTAATCCATTGTCATCTTCTGACATTTCGATATATTTTCCGATAACTTTATCGGGATTATGTCCATACAACATAACAGGCATTCGACTACCTTTTTTAAGCGACTCAGTGAAAGCACCTTTTATAATCGTATCTTTGTATGAATCAACGCCATCAAATTTAGAAGCGTAACCCGAAAAATTTCCGACATCACTTGAGAATTTCAACTCACAATTATGGAGTGGATTGTCCTTGGTTTGAATCATTTGGTTTTACCTGCTGTATTTTATTTAATTCATCAATGGGCGTTAAATTGACCTGTACCGTTAATTCATCCGCGCCGTCAACTTCGGGATCGTTATTAATTTTCCGTATTTCATTTCGTGTTTTTAATCCGTTCTGTACCCAAGTTGATTGTAATTGCGCCCGAGCCTGTGAATCCATTTTAATAAATGACGTTGTATCGTGATCAACTATTATTTTCCGTTTATCTTTAGGGGTAAGTAGACTGTCACTAATGGAAGTTTCCCATTCGTCCAAGTAATCTTGTAGTGTAAAGGTTAAAAATGATAATAGTTGTTGTTCAAATGAGGCTGGCCATGAACTGGTAGCACCTGAGGCACCGATCATGACTTCGGGAACTCCAAAGAAACGGGCAATTTCACCAAGCTGCATTCGTCTAGTTTCTAACATCTGCATGGTGTCAGGATTTAAACCATCATTTTCGTACTTCACGCCGCCCTCTAATATCCAAACCTTACCCTTATTAAAAGCCGTTTCACTCATTCCTTCATATAACTTTCGGGCGTTATCACGTTGTGAATCCGTCAAAAAGCTATCAAACATTAAATAGCCACCGCCTGATCGTCCACCATTTGCAAACTGTTTGCTTGCATAAGTATCGGCACTAACGGACAAGCCTAATGTGGGTCTCGCGTAGTTAGTACGATCAAGACCTATAATTCCATCAGTACCAAATCCTTTTAAATGTAAAATGGATTTTTTGGAATAAACCCGAATACCTTGATCCATTTGATAATGATATGTTAATTCACCATTATCTAAGTACGGTGTCATTCGATTAGGCTTTAAAGGCACTAAGGCAATAGGACGATTACCACTCCAAAATATTTCCGCATAAGCATTTGACCAAAGTGCCAACTGCAAAGTTAACGCCTTTCGAAAATCACGAGGTTTCATTAACGAATTTGGCGAGCGTTGAAATAAATCAATTAAATAATGATCGGTTAATTCTTCACGACCATTTGGTGTCTTTTTGTAAAACTCAATAGGCAATGAGGCGACCGAATTAGTAATATACTGAACACAAGCCCAAACTGCCGAGACCTGCATAGCCCGATCATCTGAAACCGATATACCGGAATCCGTAGAGTGACCACCACTACCGCTTGATTGACTTCCATGATCTGGATTGGTTAAGCCATCCCGACCAAATAATTTTAAAATCGGGCTAAATAAATTCATAATATAACCGGGTTGGAAAGAAATTGATCTAAGCTGCCGTTATCCTTAAAGAACATTGCCCTATTAATCGCCATGATTAGCGCGACAACGCCATCAATTTTATTTTCGGGTCTTTCTTTGTTAGGGAATATATTGTCTTTTTTATCTAACTTGGCAACCACGTTATTAAACATCCACATTAAAACAGGGCAATCGGTAAATTCTATTTTTTTATTAATGATTAAAGCCTCTAAATGTTTCATCGGCTCCGAAAAATTCTTAACAGTCGCGCCTACTTCAATCATGGGAAATCCTTCTTCACGCATTCGAACACTAAACTGGGTCGCTTGAAATGGATCATAAGGAACTTCCTCAATTTCAAAACGTGATCGCAAATCGAATAAATCACTTTCAATATAGGCGTAGTCGATAACATTTCCGGGTGTTGCTTCAAAATGACCGCTTGAATGCCATGATTTATATCGGGTATTTCCTGCTTCGAGTATTACGTCCTCAGGCAAGTAATGTTTAACGAAAGCACTGTATTTACCATCTTTAACAAAGACAATCGCCATACTTGCAATATCAACTTTTGAGGCGAGATCGATTCCTATAAAACACTTTTGACCTTCGAAATCTTCCAGCTTTAAATCTTTGTTACGACATGCTTGATAAGCCAACATATTCATCCATGCAGCCTTAGCACCAACCCATAAATTAAGATGTTTTGTTTTGTAAGCTACCTGTTTGATAGCTGATCGTCTGGCTTGATGTAGTTGACCTTCTAAAAATTCAGAATCAACACTAATATTATAATTTGGATTTGCTTTTATTAATGCCTCGGTGGTATCCCACTGATCATCCTCGTCAACTGTATAAATAATTCCGAATATTCGATCATCAATAACTGAACCGTTTAAAATTTGCGTAACATCATATCGCTTTTCAAAACAAGGTCCCCCCATATCCGATCCAGCCGTTGTTATAATCAACATTAAAGGCTGTTCACGTGCGCCCATTCCTGTTATGAACGTATCGACCAGATCACTTGTTTTGTGTTCATGAAATTCATCGGCAATTCCACATGATGGACTCGCGCCATCTCCCGGATCGCCAATTACGGGTTCAAATCGTGCGCCTACTTTTAATCGTGTTAGTGTTTTTGCGTTAACTTCAAGATCAAATTTTGATTGTAGATCTTTTAACTTTTGACAAATTTGTTTGGCAGGTCTAAATATTTCCCATGCTTGCTTTTCACTTGTTGCACCACAATAGACTTCGGCACCAAACTCGTTATCGATTGTCATCATACCGATACCGAGACCAGCGATATAAAAACTTTTACCGTTTTTACGAGGAACCTCTATGTAAATCTCTCTAAATCGGCGTGTTTTCGTTTCTAAATTATAAAAACCGTATATGTTTACAGTACAAAATATTTGCCAATCAGACAAATTTAACTTTAAATTTTCAGCCGCCCATCTACCTTTTACATGCGGTAATTTTTCAAGAAAGGAACACCAAGTATTGGCAAACTCCTCAATTAAAATTATATCATTTCGTTTTAAATCATTTAAAAATCGATTACATGCCTGTTTAACATAGATGCAAGCCGATATAGGATTTCGCTTTCGTGTTATTGCCTTCGCGTATTCTATTGCCCGTTCCGAATAGGTTTTAGAAATCGTCAAACTCGTTTTTTTCCTTTTTCGGTGTTGCCGATATTTTCGTTCGGCTACTCGGTGTCATCCCAAATTCGACCATCATTTTTCGCATTTGATCAAAACAATCATTTGAGATAACTAAAAAAGGGGATCGAATTGGATATCCTTGCGCTGATTTAATTACCATTCCATGCTTTCTAATTTTTTCATTGGCTTCCGTCCATCGTGCGTAAGCCTCACAATATAATTCCATTCCATCCACATCTACATTAGTTAAAATTCCTGCCGACTCTAAATGTTTATAAATTAAATCCCATTGCTTACTTGCTTTTTTGGATAGGTGATCAGGTTTTTTTATTTGATCACTGTCGGGTTGTGGTTCATTTGGATTCAATCGGCAATTTTGTGCGGTGCCTTTAAATAATTTTAAAGCGGTTGGTAGTGGTCTATGACTCATTTTAATAGCCTATAATATGGACTTTTTTTAAAAAAAATTATTCGATTTTTGGAGCTGGGTAAGCTATTGATAATTAAGCATATATTTTCAACTGCACTCACAAAAATGTTTG
>JBGMRJ010000129.1:0-5937 GCA_048061315.1 Gammaproteobacteria bacterium | reverse complement strand
TTTAACCCACCAACCTTTAACCGAACCGGTAAGCCCTTACCATAAACATCCGGATCATACATTTCTTCTATGTGCGTTGGCATCACTGAAAAATCACCCTCGGCTATTGCCTGAGCCGAATACGACAAATGGTAATTACCGGCGGGCAGATAATCAGCATAAAAACGTGCTGAATCATGACGTAATTCTTTATGATAAAAACTCCAGAAATAACGGCCATAGTTACTCCAGTCACTTCGTTTAAACCACCACGATTCACTGGCTGCTTTAAAATTACTTTTATTGGCATCCACTATCGATGCAGTTGCCAGATCGGTATTGACCGGTTCTAGGCCACCCGGGACCGGATCATTGAGCACTACAAAATGACGTGCAGTTGGAACCGAAACAAATAAATCGACTCGTACTAACTCGCCACGTTTTATCTTCATTGGACTACTGAGTAGCGTCCAGTTGCCACTACGTTCAACACTGTACTCACGGCGCACTTCTATTCCAGAATTAATTCGGGATCGATTGTCTTCTTTAAGATCGTAAGCAACACGCGCTGAATAATACACCCGACCCGGACCGGATTTTTGTATTACAACATCAGCACTTTTACCGGCATCGCCTTTTTGCATTGGACGTTTAATTTCAACCATCGAGTCTGATTTTTTGGTAAAAGCCGTATTGCCTATTTTTTTATTATCGAACGTAACCTCAATTTTAAAATCCGGATCCTGTGATTCATATAAATTACTGTAATCCACTAAGGCATTCATGCAAAAAACATTTTCCTGGGTGTTTTCCCAGTGATCACGATTACCGCGACTTTGCGTAATACTACGCACTAATTTAAACGGAATATCGGCAATCTGTTTACCTGACTTCGATTGTTTCTGAGCAACCAGTAATCCACTTAAAATAGAGCAGTTGGAACGCAGTGGTGTGGCCAATATATATTTGTAACTATCATCCCAGGCTTCATTGAATTGAAATTTTCCACCGGTTTGACTGGCGTGGCCTAGTATGGAGTTAACGACTTTGGTTACAATTTCATCTGAATCACCGACTTTGATTGCCGCTTGTAAATACATTGAACGACCAAATAAATCCATCTCGGGTAGATGGCTGAGATAACGATTAATGTCACTACTGTTGATTTTATTATGATCTGCCAACGCAGCTAACGCCACGGCTCGCACCGAAGATGACATTCCCTTGGTATAAAAACTTGGAAACACATTCTGGCGAATCAAGTTGCTCAAATAATCGTGCAATTTATCTTCAACTGCTTTTGGAATGCTGTAGCCATCACGGCGTAACCAATTAAATGCGACGGCGGTATAGGCCGATAAGTAAGGACTCACATACTCATTGCGCCCCAGCCAGTAGGACATTCCACCATTAGGTGCCTGAAAGTTAGTGGCCACTGACAACTGGGTTTTCACTTCGTCACTGGCATTTGGCCATTCAAAATTATTTTTTACATATTCCGTTAATTCCAGATACGAGGATGCCATAACAGCTTTGGTGATACGCTGCTCCCAACAGAAATAGGGATATGATTTGGCATATTGATAAGCACCGTCAATATTGCCGATCACCGATGGTGCAAGAACAACCGACACGCCACCAACATCAGTATAAATATCCTCAGGAATTTTAATCGACTCGGACACACTATTTTTAGTTGTTGTGCCATAAGTCGCTGCCGTTTCAAGTGAGCGGCGTTTATTCACAGGCAAATGATGTTGCAAGCCATCACCATCAATTTTGTCACTGGCTTTGGCAACAAAATCCAATGCACCGTAACCTTTGGTTTTAATCGGGAACCAAATGAGTGATTTTTGATAGGGTTCAATAACAACCGTTTTATTCAATGTGGTTTTATTGTCTTTATTCAATGCACCTTTAACTGTAATTTGAATATTCAGTTGCCGTTGTTTATCAGTTCTGTTCATCACACTAAAACCGGCTTTAAACTGATCACCTTCGATAACCTGATTTGGCATCACCGCTCTAATTTCAGTAGCACGGCTGACTTTATAATTACTGTCACCCAAACCCATCATGTCATCGGATGTTACTGCCCAGGCTAAAATTCGCCATCCGGTAAGATTGTCCGGTGCAGTAAATTCAATGTTGGCATTTCCATCTTCATCCGGCGTAATTGATGGATTCCAGTAACTGACAAATTTAAACTGATTTCGAATGGCAGAATAACTTGCACCGCCACCATCACCACCGGTATTAGCACCTTTCTTTTCAAATTTTTGTTTACCGACCAGTCGGCTGATTAAACTGTAATTACTTAAATCCAGTGCATCGAGTTTATTAAAACCGGAATACGGATCATAATATTTTTTACCTTTTAAATTTAATGCTAAAACAGATTCATCGACAACGGCAACGGCAATTTCATAAGGGGCATTGGTTTTATTGTGTTCCGAGTTAACCTGAATGGTGGCTTTAATAGTATCCCGGGGTTTGTAAACTGAGTGTTCGGTTTTAACGCTAACATTTAATTGCTTGTAGGGATCACTGACATTCGCTGTAATATAACCCATTCGATAAGTTGGTTTGCCTAAATCAACCTTGCCTTCGCCTAAGGGTTTATCGACACGCGGTGAGAACACGACAACTGACAAATAAAATCCGGGTAAGTAATCTGCTTTAACCGGGAATTCAATAATCGGTGTGCTGGTTTTAAAATCTTGCACCCAACTATCCAAGACCCCATAACGCTCAATGGTGATTAAAGCTTTAGTACCGGGATACGGGTTTTTAACCAGATAGCGTGCTTTAGCACCCACTTTATAATTAGTTTGTTCTGCAATAATAGCCAGACTCGCATCATTGCTTTGCGACCAGGAGACATAACCATCACCAACAACCCAACCCTGAATCGTGGTTTTGTGTTCACGACCCTTACTGTCTTTAATTGTAGCTATAAATTGATAACTGCCGGCATTATCCGGGGTGAAGTCACAGCTTACAGCAGCACGGTCTGATTTTATTTCACAACTACTAACGTCAAGCCATTGCGAAATATTCTTCGTTAAATACGCATTTCCCGGGCCTTTAACACGGGCGACTTTATATTCATGACGTTTAATATTAACGTTGATAGCAACATCTTTTACCACGTTATCCTGGTCATCGACCACCAGTAATTCAACCGCAGCCTGTTTGCCGGTGTTATAGATCCAACGCGTATTTTTTAAACCCACAAAACGATCTCGGCCACGGTATTCAACGGTTTTTGCGGCGGCAACGTATTTTCCACGATCATCCATAACCGCAGACTCAACTAATAAACTAGCGGAGTAAACATCGGCATCAGGTAATTTCAAGGTTTCTGCAAACTCACCTAAATTATTCATTTTACCTAACCGGTCTAACAGATTGGTTTGCGATGTATTAAGATACTGACCGCTGGAACTACCAAAGGTAAAACCCCGGGCAGCAGGATTTTTACTGCTATAGGCTTTTATATTAAGCCTTGCCGTTAATCGAACATTGGCATTGGTGTAAGGGCCACCTGAATGTAACATTGAGCTGGCATTAATTTTTAAGGTATCACCGGCTTTAAATGATTCACCATTTAACTCGGTGCTCACTTTAAAAGGTGATGGTGTAAAATCACTAACCAGCACAGTTAACGGAGACCAACTATAGTTGGTATAGTTGGCTTTTAATTCAAATCGATACCAGCCAATCGCACCCTGCTCGGCTACTTTAAAACTGCCATCAAATGCACCGAACTCGGATAATGTTATATCCGATTTTTCATGAACTTTTTTACCTTGTGGATCAAAAACCGTTAGCGAATATTTTTCTGTCGGCGGAGCCACCCAATGTTTATTACTTTGTTCGCGTAGGTAAATTTTAAATTCGATTTTATCACCGAGTTTATAAACACCTTGTGCCGTGGTTCCCCAGGCATGGGCATGTGCGTGTTGCCGTTGTAATGAACCCCAGGAATTGCTGTCCCACACTAAATAATAACCATCGAGTGGTAATAAAGCGATATCATCACCCTTTTCAACTCGTAGAAAATAACGCGGATCAAGTTCCCGATGCCAGTTTCGAAGCACTTGTAACTCCGGATCAAACTCAGTAAAACCGGCCAGTGTCACAATACCGGAATCATTGGTAACACCATCGATACCTTCATTTTCATGTTGAGTGATGTTTCGATAATTGCCTTTAACCAGACTAACTTTGGCATTCTCTACCGGTTTACCGGTTGCTAAATCAGTTACCCATACAATGGAACTAAAATGACCCAATTTTGCATGAACCTGAAACGGCGTTACTTGCACAAAAAATTGTGGATCGTTGTAATTTTGATTTAGTTTCGGGCTGGGCGATAACACGCCAGAAATAACACCGGATTTTTCTGTTAATAATTTTCTACTCTGCATGCGAACGGCATAGGCCACATCTTCAACATTGGTAATAGCCTGTTGCTGTGAAAGACCAGTGCTATTTCCCTTTGAGGTTACTTTATCGAAACGTGCAATAACACTGTCGATATTCGTAACATACAATGGCACATCCGTATCAACGTCTTTTTCTAACACGGCATAAGGATGATTGATTATAAAATTAGGAGGCCGATGGGTTGTAAAAAATCGAAATTCAGTGTCACCTTCAAACTTACGGCCAAACTCATCTTTAAATTCAGATAAATCAATCGACAAATCGTATTGTTGATAGGCTTTGAGAAACTCGGGTAATCTAACCTGATATTCCTGGCTGTGTCGATGTGAATAGGCCAGATAAGTACGATCACGACTATTTTTCCAGGGATCATAATCTTTAAGGCCACCATTGAGTGCGGGTTTTAGTGTGACATGATCCCGAACTGCGGAGTTTAATACCGGCACCGAAAATGCCAGTGAAACATATTGCAATGGTGAACAGCCATTGCCGTTATAAGATTCGATATTACTTACTTTTTTATTTTCGATTAATTCAACAACATTCTTTTTTAACCAGTTTTCAGATTTATAATCAATGCAACGAATGCCCAAAAATTTAAATTTGGGAAAAGTATAAAACGTGACTACAGTTCGGCTCTCTACGCCCGGTTCCGGGCCATTAGCTGAAATTAATCCCGGACTAATATCCAGTGCCATTTCAGTATCCAAAGGTAACACCGATTTAGATTTTAATAACCAAACTCGTCTTGCTTCTTCACCCTGCTTTTTTGTTAATTGATCATCTGGTTTCACTGCCGGTTGAGAGCGCATCCAGGCCGGCAATTCTCTAGCTCGGTCATCGGGATAGATTTCAAGACCACTGGCATCGTGGTTACGGCCTTCGGGTATTAATTTCAAGCTCCGTTCAACAGATGATTGGGTTACCGGCTGATTAAAGGTAATTTGCAATAGCGGTTCACCGGCTGACAACCAGTTCACAAAACGCATGTAGGTTACTTTCGGTCGTTCGGTTGTAAAGCTATGATTTTTAAGAATTTTCATACCCAAACCCGCTTCAGTCTTGATACCGGGTGCCACTACTACTTTATAAGTCGTGGCCACTGACATGACATCTTCATTACGTAGCTGACAGGCTAGTGCCGAGGTGTTTATCCATCGCCATTCGCAGTTTAACTTTGGGCTTATGGTAATCGGAATATCACTACTTTGACGATCCATGCGTCCAACCGGAACGACTTTTCGATCAAAAGTGAACACTAACTGCCGACCGGCTGGTACATCATAG
This sequence comes from Gammaproteobacteria bacterium, assembly GCA_048061315.1. Classification (GTDB taxonomy): domain Bacteria; phylum Pseudomonadota; class Gammaproteobacteria; order UBA6429; family Thiohalophilaceae; genus CAYQUC01. The sequence continues at coordinate 219 of JBGMRJ010000129.1, read as the reverse complement.
CCATCCGGTGTTATTCGCAATAGTTTTAATTCCTGATTTTGATCCGGCGCATCGGCCGAATCATAGGCATTCCCGGCAACAACGGATGAACTACAACAGCACATTATCAGTGCAAAACTATAAACTACATACTTCATATGATCTCTATCCTGACTCGCATTAAAATAGCATAGCAAACAGATATGGCATGTCACTGATCAAAAATGATGAATTATGGCA
>JBGMRJ010000128.1:0-6012 GCA_048061315.1 Gammaproteobacteria bacterium | reverse complement strand
GTCAGTTTCTAACGAGAGGGCGTGACGAATTTGTTTAATAGTCTTGTCCATAAATTGAACAAAATCAACAGTATCGAGTGCTGGACACTCGGAGATAAAACCCAGCCGGACGGCATTTTTGAACACGGCCATATCATCCTCACAAAATTGATAAACTGCAGGATAAAAGTATTGTGATATCAAGCCATACAGTCGTTCCTCGGTAGTGCTGACTTTATTGGTGGTGCCCATTGTGAATCCAATGGTAAAGGCTTCATCGATGCTGGCCAGGCCTCTGCCCAGAAGGATATGGATGCAATCGTGTTGTTGTAAATCAACCGCACCATGAAAAATTTCGAAGCCGGGGAATCGGTATTTCGGGTTTTCGACTAATTGCACCATTAAAGGAATTTCGTTTTGTTCGGCTTTAACCGAATCGAGACTGTCCAGAGCCTGTCGCAGGCTAATGTTGTCATCAGAAAGCGGGATATGCCAATCGCGATAGGAACTCATCGATTAGTTGATCTTATCACTGTCAGTGGCGAGTGCTTTAGTAGCCGGGTGGGCAATTTTAGGTTTCGACATATTTTTCCATAAGCAGCCACTGGCAAAACATGACCAGCCCCAGCGTAGCCAATTGATCAGTGAAAACGCAATCCATAAAGCCCATGCCAGCATCAATAAACGATAGGCAATTAGAGGGACTGAAATAACCCATGCAGTGGGTAAGATTTCAGGGGAGCGATCCTGATACCAATTTAAGTTATAAGCGCTTGACTGATTACCAACGACTTGCATTTCAGGTGACCCTAATAAACCCTGTTGTATGGCAAAGAATAAAAACCCAAGTGCAAACACTGTTAGTAAACCCAATGAAATTTGCCCAAGATTAAATAAAATGGGTTTTGCAGAATTAAGAAAGTTTTTTCGTGCCAGTAAAGCGAATAACCAGCCAATAATAAATATACTCATGGCGAAAGGAATTTGGCTTAAACCTACCCCTAACAAAAACCAATGGTAATTTTTTAATGGCATTGATTTAATTTTGCCTAGGCCAAGCGCAATAAAAAATAATAAAATAATTTCCCCCCAAAACAATACTGCCGGGCCAAGACGTGGACCGCCAACAAATAACACCCAACGATCACCACCCAGATGAATTTTTGTAGTACTGTTTACATTTTCAATACCGATATTAACATCGGGGGATTGTAATAGTGTTTTAAAATTCTTATCCGTTCGCCAATCAATGTTTACTATTTGTTTACCTGGAATGATCGGAATAGATACATTTCGGGCATTTTGTCGAATTGGTTTTTTGACGTTATTGATACTAACACTTTGTAATTTTGAATTATTGGGAATAACAATGGTGTGTTGTCCGCCCTGACTACTGCGGATTGACAGTTTAAGTTTTACATCTTCGGTTCGTGAGCCGGGTGTTATATCTAGCTCAGTATTATCAATCGTTAGTGTCTTGCCATTGATGCCCAATGGTTTGAGTATGGTTAACGTTAACCTTTCACCAGGCCAGGGACGCCATTCGGGTAACCATTGATCTTGTCTTGAAAAATGCGTAATCACCGGGATGCCGGAAGATTCAACATGCCACACAGGACTGATGTCTAATCGCCAGTTTTCCATCCATTCACTGGTATCAGAGGCGACTAATTCAATTTGCACCTGTTTTTCCAAAACAGATTCCCACGACAAGGTGTTTTTTCTAACGGGCAAGCTAACTTGCACGTGGTTTTTATTAACTCTAATTCCCTCGGTAGTTACTGATTCGCCTTTTATTAATGGCAACTCAAATACAACCGCATTATCTGACGATGACATTCTTTGTACCCGGGTGGTAATTCGCCAGTCGAGGCCAATGTGCAGGGTGCGGGTGATTTTAACAAAAGAGGGTAGTGCCGCTGCATCGAGTGAATTGCTTTGTAATTGCGAAGCACGTGGTTGATTTCGAACAATTTGCAATTGTTGATCCGGTATCGCATTTTTTAAAATGCCACTAACCGACCAGCCACTTGCATTAACTTCAACTCGATTGGGTTTTAGTGGTAAGGGCAATTGAAATGAATTTATATTACCCAGAGCGCCCGACAAAATTACCTGATGTTTACCTTTCGCTAAACTGATTCGCAGCTCATCATTGGCTCGTTCAATTCCTTTTGCGGTATTACCATCAACCAGTATTTTTGTCGGAACCCAGTTTCGTAAATGCGCGGGTAGTGGAATAGCAACCTTGGCTAAACTGTGAACTTCCAGTCGAATTGTCATGCGATTATTTTGTATGTTGAGTTTCATCCGTGAAATTTGTGCGCATCGTGGTGTGCAATCCGGTTTTGCCAGCAAGCGTTGTTTTAGTTGATTTAATAAATCTTTTGATGGATAAGACTCTGCCATTGCCTCTTGTGATGGAAAACTGATTAGGAGCAGGCAGAGACCAATTGCAATATTGGATGGATTAAAACTGAATTTTTTAAGTTTATCGTAACGTAAGCCAAACATTAATAATACTAATAAGGATACGAAAACAACATGCAGAAAATGTAACGCCATATTGATGTTGGGTGATAACAATAATAAATAAATTTGCTGGTCTGGTTTTACTGGACCATTCCAGCTTAAATTAATATTGCGCCAGTTCCATTCCGGTAAGCCCGGGCCAGTTTGTATATTGGCTTTTGGATCATATTGTGCAATTTGTTGTCGTTGTGGGCTGCTGTTACTTGAGCTTAAACGTTGGCGTAATTTTTTTGGCTTATATGAATTTAATTTTACTTCAGGTGTTGCTAATTCTAAGGTGCCCGAGTCAAGTGAAGCAGGGTATGCTATTTGTTCTCTATCACTATCAAAACCTGTGCTACTAATGCCTTGATCAGGAAATTCCAAAATGGGGTATAAACCACTTCGAATTTCAGTTACTAAAAATGGCAGTGTAATAATTAACAGGAAAAACAAACTGATATAGCGATACGATGCCACAATTGTTTTTATTTTACCTTTTGGTAATACCCGTAATAACGCTACGGCGGCAAGAATATTTAACCAGATAAATTGCGGTGAATCTGCCTGATGCCATACCATGGTGAGTGTGAGTATGGCGATGATTCCCCATGACACACCCCATAATCGCCAGATTGTGATTGAAATTATTAAAACCAGAAATAAATCTAATAATGACCAGCGCTGTAACCAGGTGTCTGGTCGGTTATCTACCCCGAAGGCTGAAAATACTTTCCAGCCTGGTGGTAAGTGCAGAGTTGCATTTACTTTTTGGAAATCATGATTCCATCCGGTGGCTGGAATTTTTGAGATGCTAGCAGTAAAACGACTATCGGCTTTTAGATTAATTACGGCGCGTCTAATTTCAACACCTTTATTTTTAGAATTAGGTAGCTGCGTTATAAATTGCGCTTGATTGTCTATGGTTACTCGACCCAGTTGTAATTCGGGTTGTGATTCAATTCGCCAGTCACGTGTCATGCGACCGGTGATTGAATCTTTTATCGTGTAACCGGTGCCTTTGAAATCCAGCCATAATTGGCGAGACAGATTTAAACTATTCGGATCCGGATCTGGATCACCTCGGCGGATGGTTTTGAAGACCATGTTACTGTCGGGCTTCATTTCATAAGCCGGTAAATTCATCCAACTTGACGGTAAGTTAGTTTGACGGGGATCGATACTTTGAACGTCTTTAATTTCAACCACACGATTTTGATGGCGTGCTTCAAAAACCCAAATTTCACTCAACGGCCAGGGTTGCATTGAACGCGGCAGGGTAATTTTAGACAAAACATCCGGGTAGCGGGCAGTGAGTTTAATCACCCAGTGACCAGGACGTATTTGAATTCGTAACCGACCATTGGCTTCTATACGGGCGGGCAGCGGGCTGTTTAAGCTGAGAGGAATAAAATCATCCAGTAATGCCTTGCCTAATAAAACTTCCCTGTGTGCACCTGATACATTCAGCTCGATATGAGTTGTGATTAATAGTGGAATTTCATCGGTGATTTTCCTGAAAACCTGAACTTCAAGATGATCACTTTCTGTAGTAGGTTTGACCTGTCCGATATCCTGATCACGCAACCACAACTGACCGCCTTTTTGAATTTTGGGTAGTTGAACCGATTGTCCTTTTACGATTAATTTAATAATACCGGTATTACTGGCAATCGTGAGGTTCTCGGGAATTGTCTCCCACAAAAAATCACCCTTAATGGTATGGTTCCCGGAGCGCAGTTGAATATGAGGTTTATTATAACGTGCAACAACCAGAGCAGATTTACCATCAACTGTTATGTTTTGTGGCCATCTTTTTAAATCACCGGGAATTTGCACCCATGCTTTTTTATAAGCCAACCAGGATTGTTTAAATTTTCCGTTAGTGTTGTTTAGCGATAACTCAAGTTGAGAAGGCCAGACACATTGAATAGCCGATTTGGTATTGTACAAGAACGGGCAGTTGATAGTGTCTTCATCATATAGGACCCAATCTACCCACGGTTTGAGTGGCTGAGGCACATCATTTGGGTCTAACGATTTTGCAGCTATCGATTGAATGAAACAAAATGATAAAATACCAAAAAGTAAAGATTTAACCAACGATTTATACATGGGATGCCTACAGGTAATTACGCACTACACGATTGCTTTTTATTATTATTTTATAATAGCGTATATGTGCAACTTGTTAAGTGAAATCAGCAACTAAAACAGAAATACGAAAAAGAAAAAGATTGAAATACTATATTACTGTATTAGAACTCTTTAATAATCAACCGAACGACTAAAATAAAATTCATTCTGAGGTTGATGTTAAAACCTGACTCAGCGGGCTTATGACTGCGTTTCCACCACGATTTAGTATGTGTGTGTATATTTGCGTTGTTCTTATATCCGCATGTCCCAGTAATTCCTGAACAGTACGAATATCATAACCATTTTCAAGCAAGTGGGTCGCAAAGGAATGCCGCAATGTGTGGCAGGATGCTAGCTTGTTAATCTGTGCTTTATGAACGGCACTTTTAACGGCTTTCTGGAGTGACTTCTCATAATAATGATGACGTTGTTCAATACCAGAACGTGGATCACGAGAGCGTTTTTTTGCTGGAAATAAATATTGCCAAGCCCATTCTTTATTGGCATTGGGATATTTTTTGGCAAGTGCAAAAGGAAGGTGAACTGTCCCAAAGCCTTCAGCAAGCTCGCGCTGATGTGCTAACCTGACATTGGCCATGAGTGCTTTAATGGGTTCAATAAGATCATCGGGTAAAATTGTTATTCGATCTTTGTTACCCTTACCTGATCGAACAATTATTGCTCTATTTGGAAAATCCACATCTTTAATTCTCAAACGCAAACATTCCATTAAGCGCAACCCTGAGCCATATAATAAGCTCCCCATTAACCATTGTTGATCGTGTAAGTTAGATAATAATCGTGTCACTTCACTACGCGATAATACTACCGGTAATCTGGAGGGTTTCTTTGCGCGAACTACATTGCTAATCTCACCAAATTCTTTGTTAAGAACATGACGATAGAGAAAAACCAATGAGTTCAATGCCAGGTTTTGTGTCGCCGCGGCAACATTTTTGTCGCACGCCAAATGAGATAAAAATTCACCAACTTCTTTCTCACCCATATCTTCAGGATGCTTTTTATGATGAAACAAAATAAATCGTTTTATCCAGCTAATATACGTTGTTTCAGTACGAATACTATAATGCCTCACACGTATACATCGCCGTACTGATTCAAGAAATGGAGAATTTCCCATAAACAATCCTTGTCTTTTTATGAAATGATAGATAGTCTATTTAACATCAAATTATTATACATTTCAACGATAAGTTTGAATTAACATATTGATACAAATACTAAAGCAAAGAGCAGATATATAAAAAGTGAATGTTATAACATATACTTTTTGTATCTAATCACTGTTATATTTAAAAAGGAAAAGATCTGCTGCAAGTCTAAAAGCTAAAATCAAAAGACTTTGTCCGGAGCATGATGGTG
>JBGMRJ010000127.1:0-6013 GCA_048061315.1 Gammaproteobacteria bacterium | reverse complement strand
CGCGTTGGCGCAATCCTGATACCAATAAACCTGAATTAGTTCATACTCTAAATGGTTCGGCTTTAGCAATTGGTCGGACATTGGTTGCGATAATTGAAAATTATCAACAACAAGATGGCACGATCAATATTCCTGAAGTACTCAAACCTTATATGGGGGGGGTAACGAATATGTAATTGGCTTTATTAAAGATTAACGAACAACGCCTATTAGAATTATTGCACCAATAATAGCCAGGATCAGTGGAATGTATAATGCTATTTTCTCCTGTGTTTCAGGGCTGCTTGCTTGATATTTAGTTTTTAGTTTTGGAATTGAAAGAATGATTATAGCTAAAGACACTACAATTATTATAATTTGTACCCACATCATTGAATTATGCCTCTTTAGGTTTTTAACATAATTTAGCTGGTTAGACTAATTTGATCAACATAAATACAAAAACAATTAAAACGGCGATTATAATGATAAAACCTCGCCAATCCTGACTGGAACCTTTAGGACCATTCTGGATCATATGCTTTGCTCTGGGTATCAGATAGAGAGCAAATGCGCCAAAGGCAATAGCCGAAATAATGGTTAACCACATATGTATTTCCTGAAAATTTGTTTGAGTAAAGCAGAAGACCCCGAAAAATCCGGGGCCATAGAAGTAAACGTTGTTATTTAATCATCGCCGCCAAGAGCACCTAATAAGTGTAATAGGCTGACAAAGATATTGTATATGCTCAGGTATAATCCAACGGTTGCCATGATGTAGTTGGTTTCACCGCCATTAATAATTCGGCTTGTGTCATAAAGAATGAAACCACTCATGATCATAATGACAATTGATGAAATTGCTAATGACAAACCGGAAAACCCGAGAAATATATTCGCAATTGCAGCAATGATTACCATAATCATACCAGCAACCAGAAAACCACCTAGAAAACTAAAGTCTTTTTTGGTTGTTAAGGCATAACCTGACAAACCTAAAAAGATGATTCCGGTACCTGCCAGTGACAATGAAATAATACGTGCACCATTTTCTAGTGCCATGTATTGATTCAAGATTGGTCCAAGACCAAACCCTAGTAAGCCAGTAAAGAGAAATACAACAAAGATACCCATTGAGGAATTAGCTGTTCTTGGTATTACAAACCAGATAAGTACTAATGCGCCAATTGAACTTATCATGGAGACTATATAAGGAGGATTAACCACCATCGATATAGCAGCCATAATGCCACTGAATACAAGTGTCATTGACAATAAGCTATAAGTATTTTTAAGTACTTTATTCGTTTCTAAAATGGAACTACTTGAACGAGTGACAGCACTATCATTAAAAGCCATGTTTTTTTTCTCCAGTTTACTAAATAAGTTTAAGTATATATTAGTTCAGACCACAGCATACCGAAACAGTTCTTAATTTCAAGCTGGATTTACCGGCTCAGTTTGGGTATGCTTGCGCGCTTATTTAAATGTATGGTGGGATTGCCATTTTTCAAGCAAAAATGGCTAAATTTATACATATATTTAACTATTAGGATAATTCAGGCATAATAACCTACAGATTTCATTGGAATTTTTTTGTAGGCAGTCGTAAATAATCAAATTATCCGATCAATAAAATATGGAGAGGTGGCTGAGTGGTCGAAAGCGGCGGTCTTGAAAACCGTTGAACCGTAAGGTTCCCAGGGTTCGAATCCCTGCCTCTCCGCCAATTAATTCATACTTAAAATTTCCCCCCTAAAGAAGTTGTTAATACCTAATTTATTAGTTGATTTGTGAGATTTTACAGTCTTATTTAATTATTACTTAAGACTTTAAGTTGCTGTTAAGATAGCTTTAAATATAATCATAACGTAGACGTAATTTTTAACGGGGGACAACATATCATGATAAAAATCATATTGGTTGATGATCATGATATGGTGCGCACGGGTTTAAAACGCTTACTTGAAGATTTCCCTGATATTGAAGTTATTGCAGAAGCATCATCAGGTGAACAAGCCATCGATCTCATTCAGGCACATCAACCCGACATCGCATTGATGGATCTCAGCATGCCCGGAATTGGTGGTCTTGAAGCTACCCGTAAATTACTTCGTATTCATAAAGATCTCCGAATAATCATTGTTACCATGCATAACGAAGATATATTTCCGCAACGATTGCTTAATATCGGTGCAATGGGGTATGTCACTAAAGAAGCTAATGTCAATGAAATCGTAAAGGCCATTCGCGAGGTAATGAAGAATAAGCGCTACATCAGTCCATCAATAGCGCAACAGATGGCCTTAGCGGGTTCCCAAGACCACGATAAATCGCCTTTTGAATCTTTGTCTGAACGAGAATTGCAGGTCATGTTGATGCTGATGGATGGCCAAAAGGTGAATGCCATTTCTGAGAAATTATGTCTCAGCCCCAAAACAGTCAGCACTTATCGTTACCGCTTGTATGACAAATTAAAAGTCAGTAATGACATTGAATTAGCAAAATTAGCATTACGACACGGTATTTTGGACGAATTCACTTCCAAATAAATTATTTATTTTCAATATGTTATGATCTTATATTAATCTATTTTATTTAAAGTATATTCTATATGAGTGTTCTCACCTTCGATAAGAATTGTAAAAAATGTCCGCGCTATGTCGCATTTTTTAAAGCGCTACGCATTGAATATCCTGATTATTATAATCTGCCAGTTCCTGCTTTTGGCGATACAAACCCGGAGCTAGTCATTATAGGGTTGGCTCCGGGAATGCACGGTGCCAATGCTACTGGTCGACCCTTTACGGGTGATCATGCGGGTATAATTTTGTATGAAACATTACACAAATTCGGATTTAGCAACCAACCTCAATCAAGCCATAAGAAGGATGGATTAAAATTAATAAATTGCAGAATTACAAATGCGGTAAAATGCCTGCCACCACAAAACAAACCGATTGGCAGTGAAATTAATAATTGTAATGCGTTTCTAAAAGCCGAAATTGGAAAATTCAAGAAAAATACGGTGATGATTGCACTGGGTTTAGTTGCTCACAAGGCCGTTATTAAAGCGATTGGTGGCAAGCAATCTGATTTTGTGTTCAAGCATAATACTCATTATAAAATTGAACCTGGCCACATACTTATCGATTCTTATCATTGCAGTCGTTATAATACCAATACTAAACGATTGACTGAAAAGATGTTTCATGATGTCTTTCGACAGGCTCAAAAATACATTAAAAAGATAAAATAAAAATACTATGTCAGACGCTAATTTGACAGATCAAGAATCCAGTAATACCAATAGTAATTCTTCTTTTAGTCCTAAATCCTTTTTAGATTCCTGCACAACAAAACCCGGTGTCTATCAAATGTTCGATGATCAGGATACTGTTATTTATGTGGGTAAGGCAAAAAATTTAAAAAATCGTTTGAATAGCTATTTTCAAAAAAATCTGACACAAATTAAAACCCGAGCTTTGGTTAGCCATATTACTAAAATCGAATTAATTGTTACTCACACGGAAAAAGAAGCTTTAATTTTAGAAAATAATTTAATCAAAAAATTCATGCCGAAATACAATATCTGTTTTCGGGATGATAAAAGTTATCCGTATATTTATGTTTCGACCGAGCATCAATTTCCGCGATTACGATTTCATCGAGGTGCACGTAAAGGCAAAGGGAAATATTTTGGCCCTTATCCCAGTGCGGGTGCAACACGGGAAACCTTGCAGATAATACAGAAAATTTTTCCGGTTAGACAATGTGAAGACACGTTTTACAAAAATCGTTCCCGACCTTGTTTACAGTATCAAATTAAGCGTTGTAGTGCGCCTTGTGTGGGTTTGGTTTCTGAAGAAAGCTATCAGGAAGAAGTTGCTCATGTCATTTTATTTTTAGAAGGTAAAAACAAAACGGTTATTAATCAACTTGTCGATGAAATGGATCGGACATCTGGGCAACTGGACTATGAAAAAGCAGCTTTGTATCGTGACCAGATTATTAAGTTGCGCAAAATTCAGGAAAAACAATATATAACGCAAGAGCAGGGTGATCTGGATATTATTTCTTCTGCTTGTTCTAATGGTGTTGGATGCGTTCAGGTATTTTTAATTCGCGGTGGGCGTAATCTGGGAAATAAAACCTATTACCCGAAAATGAATAAATCTGATACAACTGCAGATATGTTACAGGCTTTTATTCCACAATATTATTTAAAGCAGAATTTAGAGAATTTGCATGCCATCTCATCTGAAATTATTATTAGTGAATCATTTGATTCGATGGATTTAATGACGCAAGTTTTATCTGAACAGGCTGGTCGAAAAATCGCGATTAAATCCAGGGTTAGAGGGGATCGAGTTCGTTGGTTAAAGATGTCAGTCTTGAATGTCGCTAATGCCCTACAAACCAGAATTAGTAGCAATACCACCATTTTAAAACGTTATGAAAATTTGGCGGAACGGTTTCAATTAGATGATTTGCCAAATCGAATGGAATGTTTTGATATTAGTCATACCAGTGGTGAGCGAACGGTTGCATCGTGTGTCGTGTTTGATATCAATGGACCGGTTAAATCAGAATACCGCCGTTTTAAAATAGAAAATATTACACCAGGGGATGACTACGCAGCGATAAAGCAGGCATTGACCCGACGCTACACAAGGATTAAAAATGGCGAAGAAAAATTACCGGACATTCTTTTTGTTGATGGTGGTAAAGGTCAGCTGACACAGGCAGAGGAAGTATTGGAGAATCTGCAAATTGAGAATATTTTACTAATAGGGATATCAAAAGGACCAGAAAGAAAAGCAGGTGAAGAGACGATATTAATATCCAATAAATACCAGTTTGGTATTTCTGAAAACTTGTCGATAAACGATACTACGATTATACTTCCCAGCGATTCAATGGCTTCTCACTTGATTCAACATATTCGAGATGAGGCTCATCGTTTTGCAATCACCGGGCATCGGCAAAGTCGCGCTAAAGCGAGGAAAACTTCCGTTTTAGAACAAATTGCAGGATTGGGCCCAAAACGAAGACAAAGCTTACTGAAACAATTTGGTGGTTTACAGGAAATAAAACAGGCAGGTATTGACGAATTGAAGACTGTGTCGGGTATCAGCTTGAAATTAGCTGAACAAATTTATAATACATTTCATAGTAATGAGAGTAACGAGGAAAAGATTAATTAAATGTGGACTACTCCAAATATACTGACAGTAATGCGAATTATCCTGATTCCGGTATTTATTGTTGCCTTTTATTTACCGGATTTTAGCTGGAAACACATATTAACCACCTCAATCTTTTTTGTTGCCGGTATCAGCGACTGGTTTGATGGTTATTTAGCACGTAAATTAAACCAGCAGTCAGCTTTTGGTGCCTTTCTGGACCCGGTTGCGGATAAATTAATGGTTTCTACTGCTCTTGTGCTGCTTATAGTGAAGTATCCCGGCTTTTGGATAGCGATGGCATCAATCGTTATTATTGGTCGAGAAATAGCCGTATCGGCACTTAGGGAGTGGATGGCTGAAGCCGGTAATACTACTAAAGTCTCTGTATCAATTCTGGGGAAGATTAAAACCACGGCTCAAATGTTTGCTATTGGTATGCTAATCTACCATCAACCCTTATGGAATATCCCGATAACGGAGCTGGGTTACATTCTGTTATTTTTTGCAGCTTTTCTAACATTATGGTCTATGTATTTGTATTTAAAGGCTGCCTGGCCCAGTCTGACAAAAAATTGACCCAAATTAGCGGTACATCTTGACACCATGAGATACGCCGCTACAATACGCACTCTTTGCGGGAATAGCTCAGCTGGTAGAGCACGACCTTGCCAAGGTCGGGGTCGCGAGTTCGAATCTCGTTTCCCGCTCCATTATTTAAATGGTTTAAATACCCCGAAATCATAATCGGGGTTTTTTGTGTTATAGCAGTGATATACTGTAACACAATGATTATGGCGGAATAGCAAAGTGGCTATGCAGTGGATTGCAAATCCATCTACCTCGGT
>JBGMRJ010000126.1:0-6133 GCA_048061315.1 Gammaproteobacteria bacterium | reverse complement strand
CGTAAGAATTTGTTATCCATAACGGGTTCCAACTGTTTTGATGAGTGGTATTGTAACAATTATAGTGTAACTTTATCCTAAATCTGTAACGGGTAATCATATATATAGTATAAATATTTAAATTTAATTTTTAAGTTTGATTCTTTGTTATCGTAGTTATTTGGAGGTATTTCAATTAAATCAATGAGTTACTGTGGAAAACTGCTTAACGTGAGTATATACGGATGATTAAAATCTAAAGTCATAGTGTTAATTTTGTTTTGATCCAGTTATAGTATCGACCCTAAGAAAATCAGCCCATTATTGTAAGGATAAATATCAAGTGCTTCTTTATAAATCAAAGGCTTAGCAGTGAAATAGATTCAGGTTTTTAACAATAAATCGTTAAAATCCAAATTTTTAGAAATAGTTAGTTTAAATAAATAGGAGATGCATAATGGCATTAGACCAATCAGCACGATATTCAGACTTAAGTCTGAAAGAAGACGAACTAATCTCAAATGGCAAACACATGTTGGTTGCTTACCATATGGAACCACAACCAGGTCATGCTTACCTGGAGTCAGCAGCTCACTTTGCAGCTGAATCTTCAACCGGTACCAACGTTGAAGTATGCACTACAGATGATTTCACTAAAGGCGTTGATGCGTTAGTGTATGAAATTGATGAAGCCAATCTGGTCATGAAGATTGCGTATCCAAATGAATTATTTGATCGTAATGTGACTGATGGTCGCGTCATGATCGTATCATTTTTAACATTGGTTATTGGTAATAACCAGGGTATGGGTGATATTAAAGAAGCAAAAATTTATGACTTCTTCGTACCACCTAAAATGTTACAACTGTTTGATGGTCCTTCAATGGATATTTCAGATATGTGGCGTATTCTGGGTCGTCCATTGGTAGACGGTGGTTATATTGCCGGAACAATCATTAAACCTAAATTAGGTTTACGTCCAGAACCATTTGCAGATGCAGCGTATCAATTCTGGTTAGGCGGTGATTTCATTAAAAATGATGAACCACAAGGTAACCAAATATTCTGCCCAATGAAGAAAGTGATGCCATTAGTTGCCGATGCAATGAAACGTGCACAAGATGAAACGGGTGAAGCAAAATTATTCTCAGCCAATATCACAGCGGATGATCACCATGAAATGTGTGCCCGTGCAGATTATGTATTAGAAACATTCGGCGAAAATGCAAATCACGTAGCATTTTTGGTTGACGGTTTTGTTGGTGGCCCCGGTATGATTACCACAGCACGTCGTAATTACCCCGGCCAATACTTGCATTATCACCGAGCTGGTCATGGCATGATCACATCACCATCAGCAAAACGAGGTTATGATGCTTATGTATTAGCTAAAATGTCACGTTTGCAAGGTGCTTCCGGTATCCACGTAGGCACAATGGGCTTCGGTAAAATGGAAGGCGGTAATGAAGATAAATTAATTGCCTACATGATCGAACGTGATGAATGTCAAGGACCCGTTTATTATCAAAAATGGTATGGCATGAAACCTGTTACACCAATTATCTCTGGCGGCATGAATGCTTTACGTCTACCCGGATTCTTCGAAAACTTAGGTCACGGTAATGTGATTAATACTTCGGGTGGTGGTTCATACGGACACATCGACAGCCCAGCTGCTGGTGCAAAATCATTACACCAGGCATTTGAATGTTGGAAAGCCGGTGCAGACCCAATCGAATTTGCAAAAGATCACAAAGAATTCGCTAGAGCATTTGAATCATTCCCAGGTGATGCCGATCAAATCTATCCAGGATGGAGAGACAAACTGGGCGTTCACAAATAAGCTGAACCACCAGTCAAAAAAACCCTCACCACTTTGGTGGGGGTTTTTTTTCTTAAAGATTTTTTGAACCGCCAAATAGTTTTCCTTGGCGCTTTTGGCGTCTTGGCGGTTCAAACAAAAAGGTAACTAAAATGACCACAACCGAAGTAGACATAGCTCAATACACAATAACCGAAGAACCCTTCTATAAAGCCCAGGGCAATGAAGTGGAGTTATATGAAGCAGCCTACAAAGGCCGTTTACCGGTAATGATTAAAGGCCCAACCGGTTGTGGTAAATCACGCTTTATTGAACACATGGCCTGGAAGTTAGGCAAGCCTTTAATTACAGTAGCATGCAACGAAGACATGACCGCATCTGATTTAGTCGGGCGTTATTTATTAGATGCCAACGGTACCCGTTGGTTAGATGGCCCGTTAACAGTAGCCGCCCGCATCGGCGCAATTTGTTATTTAGATGAAGTAGTAGAAGCACGACAAGACACTACCGTGGTGATTCACCCATTAACCGATCATAGGCGCACATTACCACTGGATAAAAAAGGCGAGTTAATTGATGCCCACGAAGATTTCCAATTGGTTATCTCCTACAACCCCGGTTATCAAAGCTTAATGAAAGAATTAAAACAATCCACCAAACAACGTTTCACCGCCATGGATTTTGATTATCCTGCACCCGAAGTCGAAGCAGGCATCGTCGAAAAAGAAGCTAACATCGACGCCGATAAAGCCAAAAAATTAGTCAGCATCGCTCACACCGCCCGTAATTTAAAAGGTCATGGTCTGGACGAAGGCATCTCAACACGCTTACTGGTCTACGCTGCCTGCCTAATGAACAACGGCATCAGTGCAACCGATGCCTGTCGCATGGCACTGGTTCGGCCAATTACAGATGATGCCGATATCCGCAGTACGTTGGATCATGCGATTGATGCGGTTTTCGCTTAAAACAAATTAGCCGCAAAGAAAAAATAAAAAATTGATTAAGCATTAAAAATTAATCCTTTGCACTTTTTGCAACTTTGCGGCAAAAAAATTATGGTACTCACTAAAACAAAAGCAACAATCCCCCACGAAGTCCTCGAACTTTTTCGCGCGCAATTAAAATGCAGCTTTAAAGATCTCGATGATGTTTTCGAAGACTGCATGATAGAAGCTACCGCTTTGTTATCAGATCAAGGTATTAAAGATTATCTTGAAGGCGCATCACTCATCTGCATGATTGGTCGGGGCTTTGAACCTGTTCTAGTGTATCTGGAAGAAATGCCGCAAGTCGCAAATGCACTCGGAGAAGGCTGTTTAACACTGGTTTCAAAAACTGTCTGGTCAATGTCGCGCAGTCCAAACGGTAATTCGATTCCGCCGTTTTTACAAACGATTGCTGAAAGCGCCCGGCGTTTAGGCAGTGAAAATTTATTAAAACATTATATCGATATCATTAACGATATGATGGAACGAACCACCGGATCCATTCACGGTTTTCATACTACCATCCCGAGTCCGGGGCTGCCTGCTATGTTGAATCAAATGCCGTTTTTATTAAACCAGTTATCACTTGAAGGTTTAAAAAACTGGATTGATTACGGTATCCGAAATTACGGT
This sequence comes from Gammaproteobacteria bacterium, assembly GCA_048061315.1. Lineage (GTDB taxonomy): Bacteria > Pseudomonadota > Gammaproteobacteria > UBA6429 > Thiohalophilaceae > CAYQUC01. The sequence continues at coordinate 2,710 of JBGMRJ010000126.1, read as the reverse complement.
ACACACCCGGAACGTCAAAAAGATTATTTCTGCCTGCAATCCGCCGATAGCAAGGCAGTATTACAACGCGAACGACACGGTACATTGTATATCGATAATGAACGCAAGCTTGATTTATACCTTCGTGCTTTGTGGTTAGAAGAAGATCACGAACGTCCTTACCTGGTTCCGTATTCAAACGGTTTCGATGAATTACGCAAACCCGTACCGTATTATGATAATTTAGGGTTACGTATTCCCGATGTCTATGATGACAAAAATACTGTAAGCGGAATCAACCGTTATCGAGTTTTATTGGCGCACATGAGCGCCCATAAACGCTGGACAACAAAAATCATTGCCGATAATTACAGTCCGTTTCAACGCATTGCCATTGAATTATTGGAAGATTGCCGTGTTGAATATCTGGCGATGCAGGAATATCCCGGCTTACGAAAATATTTTATAGCACTGCATCCAGTACCGGTGGAAGATGCTTGTAATCCTGAAAAAGAATCGTGTATTCGACACCGTCTTGCGATGTTATCGTTTGCAATATTAAACGAAGATCATCAATACAAAAATCAGGATATTCTCGATTGCGTGGCAACATTTTACGCGTTAATGAAAAAAGGTGAGCAAACAACAACGGCTGAAGTGGCAAAAATTGCCGTATCGTTTATCGCAAAAACTAGAAGACAATCGGATCAACAAGCCAATGTTTATTTCAATGACACTGAAGTAGATTACCGTGATGATAACCGTCACATGTGGATGTACATCGAAGAAAGTGATGACGAAGAACAGTTTGAGCAGGAACAAAAGCAGAAACAGCAAGCCGAAAAAGAACAAGGCCTGCCACCACGGCATTATCACGAATGGGATTACAACACTAAAAGTTATCGACCTGATTGGGTGAGTTTGTATGAGAGCCTGCACCCACCGGGCAACCCAAAAGATATCGATGATCTTTTAGAAAAACACAGTGCGCTGGCCAAAAAATTAAAACAAATTCTGGATTTATTAAAACCCCAGGAATACGTTCGGGTACGCTATCAGGAAGAGGGCAGTGAGCTCGATTTAGATGTCGCAATTCGATCACTAATTGATTTGAAAAGTGGCACTACCCCCGACCCCAGAATTAACATGAGTCACAAACACGATGGCCGCAATATTTCAGTGATGTTATTACTGGATTTATCCGCATCGCTCAATGACATTCCCGATGGTTGTGATCAAACTATATTACAACTCAGTCAGGAAGCCGTGGCATTATTAGGTTGGGCAATCGATAGACTCGGTGATCCATTTTCAATTGCCGGTTTCTCATCCAACACCCGTCATGAAGTTCGTTACCAACACATCAAAGGTTATAGCGAAGACTGGAATGATGATGTTAAAGCCCGTCTTGCGGCAATGGAAGCCGGTTATTCTACCCGAATGGGTGCCGCACTACGTCATGCCGCACACTATCTTGGGCAACAACAAGCCGATAAAAAATTGTTATTAGTATTAACCGATGGTGAGCCATCGGATATTGACGTCAATGATCAACAATTATTAATTCAAGATGCTCACAAAGCCGTTCAGGAACTGGATCAGGAAGGTATTTACACCTATTGCATCAACCTCGATCCCCAGGCCGATGACTACGTCGGTGATATTTTTGGCAATCAATACATGGTAATCGATAAAGTAGAGCGCCTGCCCGAAAAACTGCCAAAATTATTTATGGCATTAACAGGTTAATTTAAATAAATTTCCACATTGGCTTTTTCTGCTGCTTTGCGTAAATCTCCATCGAGAGTAGCAATAGCCAAACCATCACGAATAGCTATTTCCAAATACGATGCATCGTAACTACTCAAGTTAAATTCTCTGGCAATATGAATGGTACTGTTAAAAGCCTGTTTATCCGTTAAGCCATCGGTAAAAATATTGAGCGTTTTTAACTTTGACGTAAAAGCATCACTTTCTGTTTGAGTGATAATATTTTGCCGCTCGGATGCTAATAAAACACTTGATACCTCTAATCGCCAAATATCCGGAACCAATGCAATCGTATTATCAAGTGCAATTAAAACAGCTTGGGCATATGATTGATCAGATTCTTTGTTACTCGCAAGTAACCATCGCATCGAGACAGAGTTATCCAATACAAATTCCACTAATCTCGACCCTGGTTTATCATTTTCTTTAATTCTTCATCCGAAACCGGTCTGGTCTTCTTTATTCTCTGCATTGCCTCAACGGCTTTTTTGGCCCTTGCTTGTCGGGCAATTTCAGTTGGTATTAACTCCGCAATGGCTTTACCCCGGTTGGTAATGGTAAAACTTTCACCTGCCTGAACCCGGCGTAAAATTTCTGGTAATTTGGTCTTGGCCTCATACGAGCCAATTTGAATACTTTTCATTGGATTCACCTTTAATAGACTATACTACTAGTCTAGTAGTCTAATATATAAAAAGCAATGTTGGATTTAACTGGATAAAATGCAGCATTATGCTACATTAAGTAACAAATAGCACAAGGTGAGCAAACATGTCCAGCCCAATACGCTTAAAAGATTCAATAATACGCGATGCTGAAGCCGAAGCGCGGGTATTTTCACGCTCGGTGCCAAAACAAATCGAGTTCTGGGCTGAAATCGGCAAAAGTATTTCACATACCGTTACCCCTAATGAGCTTCTGGCTTTGTTAAACGGGCTTGCTGAAATTCGAATCGAAATGC
>JBGMRJ010000125.1:3273-6228 GCA_048061315.1 Gammaproteobacteria bacterium | reverse complement strand
GGAATGGGTTTTAAAAAATCCTGCCATACATCAGGAAATAATCGACTTGCACCTTCCTGATAAAACCAGTCAATTTCACGTTGTCGGCATAAGAATATACCACGCACAATGATACCCATCACACGTTCCGGATGTGTTTGAGCATAAACCAGAGCAAGTGTTGATCCCCATGAACCACCAAATAATAACCATTGCGAAATATTGAGGTGTATCCGAATTGCCTCCATGTCAGCGACCAGGGCTTGTGTTGTGTTATTGCTTAAATCGGCATGAGGAATTGATTTACCGCTACCACGTTGATCAAATAATATAATTCGATACCGTTCTGGATCAAAAAAACGCCGATGATAATTTTCACAGCCGGAGCCCGGGCCTCCGTGAATAAATACTATCGGTACACCGTCCGGAATACCACACTCTTCTATATACAATTTGTGTGGTGATTCTACATCCAGAGTATGAGTGGCGTAGGGTTTTATTTTTGGAAAGAGTTCCCGCATTTAATCAGCTACTACGGTATTACTAAATTTAAAAATTGACGTAACGCCAATCAACAGTAAACCAATCAATATTGAAAAGGGCCCTATTCCGGTTTCAAGCAGCACTCCGGCCCAACTTAATCCAAATACGGTTGCAAGATATAACATACCCGAGTGCATTAAGGTTCCAACAACAAATAATGCACTGATTAAATATTTCAGCCACTTCGCAGCACTAATAAAACATAACACCAGACCGACGATTATGTTTAAAACTGACTCAAGATTACCATGAGCATGCGCCCCGCCTTTTATGGCATCGATCTCTGCGGCAGAATTTAGTAATTTATTTAGGCCCAGAATTCCCTGAGTATTAGCCTTGGCGATATCAATTGCAGATAACGGTTCTAGCTCTTCTTCAAAATCACTACCGGCTAATGACTGCAGTCGACCCACTGTGCTTTGTTTCTCTTGTGCTATGGTGCCATAACCTTCATACATATCCACCATGACTACGCCGAGTGATGCTGTAAATACTAAAAAAATAAAACCAAATGCGATATTTATTTTACCTATCATAATGCCGTCCTTTCTTTAATGGGGTTATACGATCATGATAACCACTACACTTATTTTTTCAATGACTTATGTGTATTTATGATGATAAAATAGGCTTTCCTATCAAACAAAGTGAACAATAATGAGTGAAAAAGCAATTTCAATAGCGAAAGACTGGATGGCTAAGATCATCGATACCGCGATAAATAATCAATATGACGCACACATGGATTTAATATCGAAAAAAGTCAATATTACCGGCATACCCGGTTTTGAGAATATTGGTTATGATGATTGGGCAACTCAATGCAAGCATGAGTTTGACAATAATATCATTAAAAACATCAGCTACCAGGGATTAAAGCTACAAGCACATACGGATACTCGAATCATGTTCAAAACTTACGAAGCCGTTGAAGCAAATGATGGTGCTATTAATGCTCAAGGCATCGAAGTTTTATTAGAAAATGAACAAGGTAATTGGCGTGTTGTTCAAGAACGAATCTTACCTGCAGATGAAGTGAAGCACGATAAACTGCTCGATTAACGTCTAAATTCTTCCTAATTTTTCCACTGCAATCAAATAACTGTGATAGTTATGTGATATCCATGTGAAATACTTCAATTCATCTATCATAACTAGAATGAAATTTAATTAAATCAATTACTTAGATTTAATATTCATTTTTAATTTAATACTGCATCCAAATACCGTGTCACTACGTATATACCTGTGATGCCAGAGAAAGAGTTGATAAAATGAAAAGCAAAAAATACGATAATGACATCTTAAAATCGTTACTGGCTCAATGTGCTTTGCACAAACCCGATGCCTTAAAGCAACTATATGAATTATCATCTCCTTTTCTTTATGCTGTGATATTAAAAATGATAAATCGGCGAGATATTGCTGATGAATTATTGCAGGATAGTTTTCTTAATATCTGGAATCATGCCGACCGATATCGTGACGATAAAGCTGCAGCAATGACATGGATGACTCGAATTGTGCGTAATAAAACCATTGACTGGCTACGCAGTGAACCTGCAAATCAACTGTCAACTGATCACGATATTGATCTTGAAACAGAAATTATGACTAGTACAAGTTTATCGTTTGAGGATAATAAAGATTTATATGCTTGCTTAAAAGAAATAGAGGAAAAACCTCGAAATGCCTTATTACAAGTATATTTTCACGGATTAACACATCAGGAGCTTGCTAAAAAAACCGGCAATGCTTTAGGAACTATAAAGAGCTGGATTCGACGTAGTCTACCGTTGTTAAAGAGGTGTCTCGAATTATGAAATTACAAAATTCACAATTACAAGATATGCTAGCTGCTGAATATGTTTTGGGAACATTACACGGCCGAGCACGAATTCGCTTTGAATATTATTTAGCACTATTACCGGAATTGCGTAGCGCAGTTGAGTCCTGGTCAGAAAAATTACACGATTTAGATACGACATTAAAACCAATAAAGCCAAACAAACGTGTTTGGAAAAATATTGAACATCGATTGGGCTTTAACAAAAAACCAGGCTGGATTTCTACTTTATTTAATTCAATCTCTTTCTGGCAATTTTCATCTGCTGTCACTGCTGGCTTTGCAGTAGTCATGATGGCCTATATTGTTATAACACCGGTAACTGAACAACAACCACAATATGTAACGGTTATTAACAACCAACAATCACAATCATCCTGGTTAGTTTCAGTTAATTTAGAGACCGCAAGTTTGCAAATTAAATCCGTTCAACCACAAAAAATTGATTCGTCAAAATCATTCGAACTGTGGTTACTACCTGCTGCAAAACAGGCTCCTATTTCAATGGGCTTGATGCCAGCATCGGGTAAAACGGATATTAAATTATCAAAAGCCTTATTCGCAATATTAAAACAAAATATGACTTC
>JBGMRJ010000125.1:0-3173 GCA_048061315.1 Gammaproteobacteria bacterium | reverse complement strand
CGAAACGCGGTCGAGTTATTAATGGGTATTTTTCAATTTGCAATAATCATATTCCCATTGAAAATATTGTTGCAATGCAAGACAACTGTCATATCGTGTTTCACGGTTACACTTACTGATTAATCCGCGCAATAATTTTTTAACCGACTCATAATCATATTTCTCAACGACAACTGTGTGCTTCTCCACTAAAGCCGGACTATTTTTTCGGAAACGCAGAGCTTCTGGTGATGCCAGCGTGACATTGAGTGTAATTTCACCTTCAATATCTCTTACCCTGATCCCCATATCCAGGCAGATATGGATATCTTCTGGTGATTTTGGTGCCCAGGTCTCTAAATCAACTTCGTCTGATGAAAGTGACTTCAATTTCAGGTGTTTTTGAACTCTCATAATAACCTCAGAATCCTTCTAGTGGTGAGATATTTTCCCACACATAGAAAAAAGATCAAGTCATTTAGCTACTTTATCCAGGGAAAATTGAGCTTAAATAACCGGCTTATTCCTAAATCAGAGCGATACTCACCCTGTATCGAACCTGGAATATTTTTTTTAATGGAAGTGCATCCAAAATGCATTTTTTTACGTATATCCCCCTGAACAGAAAATAATAAACGAAGTACCTAGAAGTGTTTATTTTTTGTACACCCAATTAAATATTAATATTATGGAGTGGAATATGATCTTAACTACTAAAAAACACAAATCAAAACTGGCAACTACGATTGCCTCAATTTTGCTTGGCAGTGCTGTTGCCTTGACTGCCAATGCATCCAGCCACCGTGAAGCACCAAATATAACTGAAAAACCAAAAGTCGATAATACTGACTTCTATATGTTTAACAGTTATGAGCCAGGACGCGATGGTTATGTCACGCTATTAGCAAATTACATACCGTTACAATTCCCCAATGCCGGACCGAATTATTTCTCAATGGATCCCGATGCCTTGTATTCGATCAAAATCGATAACGATGGTGATGCTAAACCGGATATCACATTTCGTTTTCGTTTTAAGAATAAATTAGCCAACAATGGTAGAGGTATTGAAGTTCCTGTTGGTGACAAAATGATTGCCATTCCGTTAAAACATGCCGGACTAATCTCAACTACGGATAAATCAAATTTAGGCTTTAATGAAAGTTATAAGATTGATGTTGTTTACGGTTCAGCACGAAAACGTGGAAATCATAATACAATCAGAGATGCAGCAAATAAAACCCGTTATTTTGAAAAGCCATACGATAATGTTGGTGAAAAAACATTTAATAGTAGCGCTGACTATGAATTATATGCTCGCAGTTTAATTCACAATTTTGATATTCCTGGATGCGGTGTACCGGCAGCTAAAGTTTTTGTTGGACAACGTAAAGAAGGATTTGCGATTAGTCTCGGTAAAAACTTTGATTTGATTAACTATAACCCTGGTTCAACAACTCAAGATCCTGCAAATAATGATCTCGCCAATAAGAATATTACGACTATCGCACTAGAAGTACATAAATCCTGTTTAGTCGGTCAAGGCAACGGTGTGATTGGAGGTTGGTCAACAGCCAGTGAACGTCAGGTGAGAATATTACATCCACGGGCAAGTTTTAAATATCCTGAAATTAACGGTGGTGCCTGGACTCAAGTATCACGATTGGGAAATCCATTAGTGAATGAACTTGTAATTGGTTTACGTGATAAAAATCTTTTTAATGCCACTAAACCAAAAAGAGATGGCATTTTTGCAGATTATGTAACGAACCCGAGCCTGCCCTTTATTATAAATTTACTATTTGGTTCACCTTCTGCACCCAGTATTGCTCCTTCAAACATTCCGCGTACTGATTTGGTGGCTACATTCTTAACAGGCTTTGCAGGTTTAAACCAATTAAAAAATGTGACACCTTCTGAAATGTTGCGGTTAAATACGGCTGTCAATCCAACACCTCAAGCAGCTCAAAACTCATTAGGCGTATTGGCTGATGACACTGCTGGTTTTCCGAATGGCCGTCGTCCTGGTGATGATGTAGTCGATGCCGCATTGCGAGTGGTTATGGGCGCTTTATGTAATCCGGTGACGTTAACCGTTAATGGTGCAGTTGCTGTTGATAATCAAAACCTAGGTTATTGCACACCACAACAAGCACCATTTGGATTAGTTCCTTTAACTGATAGCACACCGATTAGCGCTATGGACTTTGATAATGAATTTCCCTATTTACTATCACCTGTTCCAGGTTCAATTAAATAGCAGGAGCTTATAATATGAAAAATTCAATTCTTACGTACAGTAGTATTTTGATATTGTCAGTGTTAGTAACAAGCTGCGGTGGTGGAAACTCTGCGAATACACCTGAAGCTACACCACCAGTAGCACCGGTAACTGACCTGAGTTTTATGGTAGATGGAATTATTGCTGAAAATCTGGATCATGCTGATCATGCCACCTGGGATCTCAACAACTTTGAGGTTAATGACGATATCGATGGTAATACTGAAGCTGAATCAAAAATTAATACCATGATAGATTCAATGGTTACCGCTGCAGAAGCAAATCCTTAATTACGGAGGCTAGGTAAACAGGTCATCTGCTCAATGTGGTTGACTTGTTTATCCATAATATTAATGAAACTAATTATAATTATATTTCTTATCGTGTTTTCATCACTATTTAGTATTTTGAATTCATATGCTGCACCCTATAGACCCTCTTCTGGAGATGAGGTTTTAATTGTAATAGATAAATCATCCCGGCGATCACAGTTTGAAAAATTCAACTTGCAACTGAAAAATAATATCAACAACCCTGCGGAACTTATTCAAATACTCCAAAATACAATTGAGTATGGTAAAATAAATTCCACTCCCCAATATATCGGGTTTGCAACATCTTATATTGATTCTTATTTAAATAAACATAACAATATAAAAACCACTGATTTTAAAATATTAAAAGCACGATTATTGCAACACGATCATAAATTTTCAAAATCAATTACACTATTAAATAACATAATTAAAACTGATTATGAAAATTCGAATGCACGTTTATTACGTGCATCAATATTACAAGTACAGGCAAAATATACTCTGGCAAGACAAGATTGTTATTCACTTATAGGAAAAACAAGTCATTTAGTAACTGCTGCGTGCTTTGCACAAGTTGATGGGCTAACCAGGAGCAC
>JBGMRJ010000124.1:0-6492 GCA_048061315.1 Gammaproteobacteria bacterium | reverse complement strand
TATTTACGATTAGTGATTATCACCTGTTTACACTAATAAAAACTATTGTGAATTACCCACAGGGTGTGCAAAACCAGATTTCTAATTATCTAACAATTCGATTTAGTGATAGCCTAAAATTAAATAAACTAAAATAAACTTTACTCGCATTAAGTTAAATGTGCTACTTTTAACAATAATTCGAACCGGATCACAAAAGTTATATAATAATTAACAATAAATTAAAGATGTAGGACTGTAATGTCGACATAATATATCGATATAAGCGATACAATCGATATATCTAAACCTAAAACACCGGCAATTAAAAACAACTAATCCGGCATTTTAAGCGCAACACCATAAATCAGATTTAAATATAAGCAAGTTAGCATGCCGGAACGAGAGTTTATAAATCTCGTCTGCAAGAATGGTAAAGGTAGCATTATGCCAGCTCTAGACAGAACAAAAGTTCCAAATATTGGATTACCACTGGAAATTGGTGATTTACTCATCCATTACTTATCCCAAATCGGTGTTGAATATGTTTTTGGTGTCCCCGGCGGCGCAATTGAACCCTTATATAATGCCTTAGCGCGTAGTGAACGTAAAAATGGTCCTCGTGCAATTGTTGCCCGCCATGAAACTGGTGCAGCCTTTATGGCAGATGGCTACTATTACTATAGTGGTAAATTGGGAGTATGTTGTGCAACAACAGGTCCCGGTGCAACAAACCTGACTACCGGAATGTGTTCGGCCTATCAGCATCGTATTCCAATGCTGGTTATTACAGCACAAACAACATCAAATCATTTTGGACGTGGTGCGTTTCAGGATTCATCGTGTACCGGTGTTGACATCATGGGCATTTTTGAACACTGCACACGCTACAATAGTTTAGTGTCTCATATTGATCAATTTGAACACAAATTAGTGTCGGCCTTACACCATGCTCTGGGAACAACACCGGGCCCGGTTCATTTAAGTATACCCGTTGATATATTTCGTCAGGAAACATCGATAAAAAAACCTTCATTTGATCTCTCACGTTTACAAATTAGCCCGGCAACATTTGATACCGTTGCATTTGAACAACTTAAAACGATTTTATTAAAAGCACGTAAACCTGTTATTGCCGTTGGTAGTTATTGCAAACATGCGATCAAGCTAATAATGGATGTCGCATCATTATTACAGGCGCAAGTCGTTACGACACCACAGGGTAAAGGTTTAGTAGATCCCTATCACCCTCTATATCGCGGTGTAGTTGGTTTTGCAGGACATCACGACGCGCACCAGGTATTAGTCGATTCTGAGGTCGATGTGATAATTGCCATTGGAACCAGTCTGGGAGAATGGGCAACGGATGGCTGGAATCCTGAGTTGCTATTGAACGATCGCATGATACACATTTCTGAAGCAGAATTTGATTTTAGCCGTTCACCACAGGCTCAATTACATGTTTTAGGAAACCTCGAAACTTTGTTTACAAAATTACAGGCATCACTGCTTAAACATTATAGTGTCGAAACAATAAAAACCATTAATAAAAATAAAATTCATTTGCAAAAAACAAAACATGAATTGCACTTTAAGCTGGATGAGACAAACACTCAACCCAACTTCTCAAAACCAATCAAACCGCAGGATTTAATGTTAACGCTTACTGAATTTTTTCCTGACAATACTTTGTATTTAGCCGATATCGGAAATAGCATGGCATGGGCAACGCATTATCTAAACCCAAAAAGACAATATGATGCCCCATTAAAATCACGCGCTTACTTACGTACCTCGATGGAATTTGCAGCCATGGGCTGGGCAATAGGCGCATCGATTGGCACTGCTTTAGCGTGTCCGGGTGATCCGGTTGTTTGCATTACCGGTGATGGCAGCATGCTTATGTCCGGTCAGGAAATAACGGTTGCAATACAACAACAACTTCCAGTTATATTTGTAATTCTAAATGATGCCGGGCTGGGTATGGTAAAACACGGCCAGCGACTTGCTAATGCTGAAGCGGTTGGTTTTGAATTACCAAAAATTGATTTTGCCGGTATTGCACATTCAATGGGGATGCCGGGATACGTGATTCGATCGTCCTATGATTTTGAACGCCTGGATGCCGATGTTATTTGCAGGCGTGCCGGGCCTACTATATTAGACGTACGAATTGATGATGAACAGGTGCCACCGATGGCATCGCGACTACAACAATTAGGGATAAAATCGTCATGAAACCAAAAAAAGAAGTGATTTATAGCGCTATCTGGCACGAACAAGCCGAAACCGATAACCCGTTTGCGGCTGCACGTTGTTATGCTGGTGGCTATGATGTTTACGGCGAACTACTTCATAAAGCCAGTTGGATAGAATATCTATACTTACTTTTTCACGGTGAACGCCCGGATAAAGGCCAAACGATTCAACTCGAACGATTAGCGATTGCACTGGCGAATCCCGGACCACGTGATCACAGTGTTCGTGCCGCGATGAATGGCGGCGTTGGCGGCTCGACCAATGCAGCGTGTTTGATGGCCGCATTGGGAGTTGGTGCCGGTCAGTTTAATGGTGCGCATGAAGTTGCCTTGGCAATGCATTGCTGGCAACACTGTGATACCAATTTAGAACAGTGGCGTGATTGTCTGCAAAACCCACCCAATGGTGCAGTTGGCGAATTTTGGCCGGATCTAAAACATGCTCCAGGCTTTGATCCCTATGGTGAGTCCTGTCCAACTCCAATTAAACAAACCCTTGAATTATTAATAATGGATGAGCCCTCATCTCGATTGCGCTGGTTGTCGGAGCACCGTAATCAACTCGAAGAATTCGCGAACGGACCACTGGCTATGACCGGCATTGCTGCTGCCGTATTTATGGATTTGAATTTTTCTATCGATCAAGCTGAGATGTTATTTTTAATGCTAAGGTTACCCGGTGCTGCAGTGCATGCTCTGGAGCAACGCAAATTCGGGTGGCGGCGTTACCCGTTTTTTAGCAATGGCTTACACTTAAAGAATGATCCTGGTGCTATTATGACTACCGAAACTGAAACTGAATCAGAAATTTAAAAAAGGAGCACACGATGTTACGGATGAAGACACTTTTACAGAATGAAGATAATCTTGAAACCGATCTTGGTGCCTGGTTTCCGGGAGAACGAGTAGTATATCGTGGTAAGGATTTATTTAGTGAGTTAGCTGACCTACCCTGGATGGGTCTAATGATGTATGGCATCACCGGAAAATTAATGACTGACTCACAAATTAAATTATTCGAAGGTATTTGGTCTTTATCCGTTAGCTATCCGGATCCCCGTCTGTGGAATAATCGTATAGCCGCATTAGCGGGTACCGCACAAAGTACTGCCAGCCTCGGTGTTGCTGCTGCAACAGCAGTTACAGAAGCAAAAATTTATGGCGGCCAGGCTAATTACGGTGCGATAGAATTTCTAAAACGTGCTTTAAAAGTTTATCAACAGGATAATAATTCTTTAGGTGAATTCATCGATTCAGATCTAAAACACCATCGCGTATTATCCGGCTATGGTCGGCCTCTGGTTGGCACGGATGAACGAATTGAACCGCTGATGCGCCTGGTCAAAAAACTGGGATATCACAATGGCGAAGTATTACAACTTGCATTTAAAATCGAACGTTACTTAAAGGAACAGCGCCGACGCTTGTGTTTAAATATTACCGGGGTTGCCGCTGCCTTATGTGCAGACCAGGGACTAACGACGCGTCAATATTCAGCCTATGCTTCAATCGCATTTAATGCTGGCATAGTACCGTGTTATCTCGATGCCGTAGAAAAACCACAAGGAAGTTTTTTCCCGTTACGCTGTGAACGACTGGAATATCAAGGTCCGGCAGTTCGTTCCTGGGAGTAATCTGAAAGCTTTATCCTTAAGATTGGCTTCAGTATTGTGTTCTTTCGATCTTAAAAATAGATTATGTTAAATAAAAATCAGCCTCCGTAATTAATTTAACGCTTACACGAAATTATGTTAAATAAATCAACTGCTTAACTAAAATAAAATCATGAAAACGCGAATAGTCCAGTGCATTAGTCTACAGTATTGACTAAAATAATCGATATTTTCGATAGTGCAAGTTTAAGTTAGCGCAGTCTCTTGCCGATATTTTATACAAATAATATTAAATCGTGTGCCGTTGTTATCACTCATATATATAGTGTAGTTGCCCAAACCAGAATGCTACAACTTCGGTCATTGCAAGAAACTGGATCCTTCACATGTATAAAGCAACAATCAAATTACTGTGTATATTGATACTCAATACAACCACGCTGCATGCTATTGCAGTGAGTCCTGATGAACTCGATCTGCTTGGTTCCTATGGTTCAGAAGAATTGGTTAGTATCGCTGCCGGATACCAACAACCCATAACCAAAGCACCCGGTATTGCCACAGTAATTACTGCAAAAGATATTAAATCAATTGGTGCTCGCGATCTTAACGAAGTACTTGAAACCGTTCCCGGTCTACACGTCACCATGTCAACAACCTATAGCCCAATTTTTGTAATGCGGGGTATCTATAGTGAATACAATCCGCAAGTACTGTTTATGATGAACGGTGTTCCCATTACCAATTTTTTATTTGGGAATCGGGGTCAGGTTTGGGGTGGAATGTTATTGGAAAACATTGCCCGAATTGAAATTATGCGCAGCCCGGGTTCTGCAATTTACGGTGCGGATGCGGTTGCCGGTGTTGTTAATATTATTACGAAATCAGCAGATGATATTAATGGGACTACTGTTGGTGGTCAAATTGGTTCGTATAATCACCGGCAGGCCTGGATACAACACGGAGGCAACTATGGCGGTTGGAATACTGCAATTTCACTGCAAGTTCAAACGACAGATGGACAACAACAAATTGTCACTGCTGATGCGCAAAGTACATTTGATAGTTTTTTTGTAACCTCGGCTTCATTAGCCCCGGGTGCAGTGAATACAGGTCGTGATTTAATTGAAGCCAGTGTGGATCTTTCGAAAGGCAATTGGCGTGGCCGTTTTAATTATCAAGGTCGTAATAATATTGAAACCGGTGCTGGTTTGGCGCAAGCACTTGATCCTGGAGGTAGCGCCGAGGACGATCGTTTTCTTGTTGACCTCAATTATAGTAATACCGATTTCCACCCTGATTGGGATTTGGATGCAACACTAAGTTACTTTAATGCCAGTAATAAATCGTCATTATATCTGTTTCCTGCTGGTTCAGACTTCACCGCAGGTGGTGGTGGCGGTCCGTTTCCCGACGGCGTTCGTGGAATTCCAGGTGTTAAAGAACAACACATTCGTTTTGAATCATCCGGTTTATTTACCGGGTTGGATAAACACGCTATTCGCCTTGGTATCGGCTATCACAATGGTGATATGTATGAAGTTACTGAATCCCGCAACTATTCACTAAATGGTGCGGGCTTTCCTATTCCACTGGGTGGTGGACTGACTGACGTTTCAGATACAGCTGCTTTCGTTAAAGAATCAAAACGTACAATTTATTTTACGTATATTCAGGATGAATGGAAGTTTAGTCCGGATTGGGCATTAACTACCGGTTTACGATATGATGACTATTCTGATTTTGGAACTACTGTTAACCCACGTTTAGCGTTAGTGTGGCAAACAACCTACAACCTGACATCAAAACTATTATACAACCGTGCATTTCGTCCACCCTCATTTGCAGAACAGTTTAATATTAATAATCCCATCGCCTTGGGCAACCCCAATTTAGAACCGGAAACAATTGATACTTTTGAACTGGCTTTTAATTATCGCGTTACAGAAAAGCTATCATCAAATTTAACATTGTTTCATTACGAGCTTACCGACATTATTCGCTTTGTTCCTGATCCTGCGCCGCTGACATCAAAAATGGCTCAAAATACCACGGGACAAAATGGTTACGGCTTAGAGTGGGAAATGAAATGGAATCTCAATCGTGATATTGATTTAACTGCCAATTATGCCTTACAACAATCTGAAGATCGTAGCGATAGTATTAATACCGGAATTGCCCCGGAACAACAATTGTATATTCGAGGCGATTGGCGCTTTATTGAATTATGGTCGATGAATGCTCAACTCAATCATGTCCATGGGCGAACCAGAGAAGCTAAGGATACCCGTCCCGCAATTGATAACTACACTATTATCGATCTGACACTACGCCGAGCTGCAGCACATAAAGGTATTGAATATGCGATTTCAATTCGAAATTTGCTCGATAGTGGTGCTTATGAACCGTCGCCTTCTCCTGGTTTAATACCAAATGATTTACCACTCGCGGGGCGAAATGCCTTTGTTGAAGTTCGTTACAACTGGTAATCGGGATAGGAAACTGACTTTGCATTTATTATCACCAACTCTTCGATTTACCGTAATGGTGTTGTTACTGTTTAGTATTGCATTTACTTTTTCGAGTGCCCAGGCTGAATCACGTTACTATGGTGTCTTTTATCCTGAAATGCGTGAACCTTA
>JBGMRJ010000123.1:0-7427 GCA_048061315.1 Gammaproteobacteria bacterium | reverse complement strand
AAATAAAATTTATGGATTATCCAACAATAGAAGATTTTATAGGAAATACGCCTCTGGTTCGTTTGCAACGGCTTGGCTCTAATAGCGATAATACAATATTAGTGAAACTGGAAGGTAATAACCCTGCAGGTTCTGTCAAAGATCGACCGGCTCTGAGTATGATACAGGAAGCAGAGAATAGACGTTCAATAAAACCAGGGGATACCTTGATTGAAGCAACCAGTGGTAATACCGGCATTGCATTGGCAATGGCAGCCGCTATTAAAGGTTATCCATTAATTTTAATAATGCCAGATAATATGAGTTCAGAACGACGTGCAGTAATGAAGGCCTATGGTGCTGAAATTATATTAGTGCCTAAAAAGTCGAGTATGGAAGGTGCGCGCGATTTAGCAGATAAAATGCAAAAACAAGGTAAAGGAATTGTTCTGGATCAATTTTCTAATTCAGATAATCCTCTGGCGCATTATAAAACAACCGGACCAGAAATATGGACTGATACTAACGGTAAGATTACACATTTTGTTAGTGCGATGGGTACAACAGGAACTATTATGGGCACTTCAAAATATTTAAAAGAACAAAATCCGGAAATAGAAATAGTCGGTGTGCAACCAGAGGAGGGAGCAAGTATCCCTGGAATCAGGCGCTGGTCTAAAGAATATTTGCCCAAGATATTTAATGCAAAACGCGTTGATAAAACTATTGATGTCAGTCAGGATGATGCAGAAAATACCACTCGGGCATTAGCTCGGCAGGAAGGAATTTTTTGCGGCATCTCATCAGGTGGAGCAGTCGCTGCTGCATTAAAACTGGCAGAGCAGATAAATAATGCTGTCATTGTTGTGATAATTTGTGATCGCGGTGATCGCTATTTGTCGACCGGAATTTTTCCTGATTCTTAAATAATATCCAATAACTCTATCATGTCCAGACGTCGAAAAAGAAAAACCACTGCACCTGCTCAAGCACATATTGATTCATTTAATACTGAATGTCAGGGGGTAGCCCGTGTTAATGACAAAGTAACTTTTGTTACTCAGGCATTACCCGGCGAAGACGTTATATTTGAATATACAAAAAAACATTCTCGTTATGATGTGGGTAAAACCATTGAGATCATTAAATCATCAATAGACAGAATTGATCCGGCATGTGAACATTTTTCAATGTGTGGCGGATGCCAATTACAGCATATGTCATCAGATTTTCAAATTAAACAAAAACGGGATATATTAGTTCAACAATTTAAGAATATATCAAAACTAGAATTAAAAAATACACTACCCGATATCACTGGTGAGGCTTGGGGCTATCGACGAAAGGCGCGACTTGGTGTTCGATTTGTACGCAAGAAAGAACGCGTTTTGGTCGGTTTCAGAGAACGTAATGGACGCTTTCTGGCCGATTTAACGCAATGTGTCGTTCTTCATCCATCCGTAGGGAGACACTTAGTAGATTTGGCAGCTGTCATTCAATCTTTAGAATCATACGATAAAATTGCTCAAATTGAAGTGGCAATAGGTGATTCGAATACTGCATTGGTATTTAGAAATATGGTTGAGTTGACCGAAGATGATAAAAATAAACTGATAACTTTTGCGAAAAAAATGAATTTTGATATCTATTGTCAACCTGCCGGTCCGGAAAGTGTGCATCCTCTCTACCCGGAGAATCCAGTATTGAATTATTCATTACCAGAATATGATTTAAAATATGATTTTGAACCCGGTATGTTTACTCAGGTTAATTATGATATTAATCATAAAATGATTTCAAGAGCGCTTGAATTACTGGATTTAAACGAAGAAGATAGTGTTTTGGATTTGTTTTGTGGTTTAGGTAATTTTAGCTTACCAATAGCAAAATTTTCACAAAATGTTGTTGGCATTGAAGGGGATTTAAAACTTGTGGAACAGGCTGGCCATAATGCGAAATTAAATAATATCGATAATACCGAATTTTTTGTAGCCAATCTAATGGAAGATTTTACAGGGCTTCCCTGGTTTCGTAGTAAAAATTACACTAAAATTTTAATTGATCCACCTCGAACTGGTGCTGAATTAATAGTAAAAGATTTAGCCAAATTAAATGCTGATAAAATAGTGTATGTATCTTGTAATCCGGCAACATTAGCTCGTGATGCGGGTATATTAGTTAATGAGTGTGGATATAAACTGGAATCAGCGGGTGTTATGGATATGTTTCCTCATACAGCACATGTTGAGTCAATTGCTTTATTTACGAAATAATTTTTTGCGGTAAATCGTTTTTAATAGTTTTAAGTAAGGCATTTAACATTATGGCATTAGAAATTGAACGAAAATTCTTATTGAAAAATGATAGTTGGCGAGATCTATGCCAGAAAGGCAAGAAATACATTCAGGGTTATTTAACCGGATCTGAGTTGGCTTCGGTTCGAGTGCGGTTGGAAGATGATAAGGCTTTTTTAAATATCAAAAGTATGACGTATGACATTGTTCGTACTGAATATGAATATTCTATTCCTAATGATGATGCTGTTGAAATGTTAGAAAAATTATGCACAAAACCACTAATTTCTAAAATGCGTTACGATGTCTTAATAAATAATAAAAAGTGGGAAATTGATGTGTTTGAAGGCGATAATGAAGGATTAATAGTCGCTGAAATTGAGCTTGAATCAGAAAATGAAAAAATCGAATTACCGGATTTTATTGCAGAAGAAGTTTCTGATGATAGCCGTTATTATAATATCAATCTTGTAGAACATCCGTATTGCAAATGGTAATGAATAATTATAATTCGATTGAGCTTATTGTAAATATTGCCACTCAAGAGTTGCATGTACATCAAGAAAACAATCTTATAAAAACGATAGCGATCTCAACTGCCAAAAATGGTGTTGGCGAGATCAATGGTAGTGAGTGTACTCCAAGAGGTCGTCATAAAATCCGGGCTAAAATTGGATTAAATTCACCTGTAAATACTGTCTTTGTTGGCCGTCGTGGTACAAATGAAATTTATAGTCCTAACTTACGATTGCAATTTCCACAGAGAGACTGGATTCTGACAAGAATTATGTGGCTCAGTGGACTTGAAATACAGAAAAATAGATTTGGTAACGTTGATACAATGAAACGCTATATCTATATTCACGGTTGTCCTGATGAGGACGAAATGGGTATACCGAGTTCACATGGTTGCATTAAAATGCGTAACAATGACGTTATTGAGTTATTTGATCTCGTTAATATTGGTACGATTGTTACTATTCAGGCTTAGAAACTGGACAAGTTGTGCTGGTTGCCATTAAAATTAAGTATAATTTAACATGAGTTTATTTATCGAGCTATTGCTATTTTGATTGCTTCTTATACTATCGTTAAGGATAAAACATGACGCTTGGTCCTGTAATGATCGATATTGCTGGGCTAGAGCTTGATCAGGAGGATCGTGTGCTTCTAAGTCATCCATCTGTGGGTGGCGTCATTTTGTTTTCACGTAACTATGAATCTCGTCAGCAATTAGTACGTCTTGTTAGTCAAATCCATGAATTACGATCTCCATCATTATTGGTAGCCGTTGACCATGAAGGAGGGCGTGTTCAACGATTTAGAAGTGAATTTACACAATTACCCTGTGCCGCTACCTATGGCAAACTTCATGATCGTGATCCCGACATTGCCCGGGAATGCTCGTATGCTGCCGGATGGATCTTGGCCGCAGAATTAAGGGCTGTTGATATTGATTTTAGTTTTGCGCCTGTACTGGATTTAGATAAAAATATAAGTAGCGTCATTGGAGATCGCGCATTTCACCAATCACCTGAAGTTGTTGCACATTTAGCCGCAGTTTTTATGAGAGCAATGAATGATGCTGGAATGGCAGCAACAGGTAAACATTTCCCAGGCCACGGTGGCGTTGAAGTTGATTCTCACGTTGATATACCAATCGATAGTCGAAATTACAGCACTATTTATAAAGAAGATATTCAAGTGTTTAAAAGATTAATTGATCAAGGTATTAATGCTATCATGCCGGCACATGTTATCTATGACAATATTGATTCTAATGCAGCAGGATTCTCATCTTTCTGGTTACAAAAAGTGCTGCGTGAGCGGCTTGGTTTTGATGGAATGATATTTAGTGACGACTTAAATATGGTGGGAGCATCCTCAATTAGTGAAGATTATAGCGAGCGTGCTTTTCAAGCATTGCAAGCAGGTTGCGATATGGTATTGATTTGCAACAATCGAGCCGCTGCGCTTGAAGTTGTTAACGGACGACATTATCATACAAATTTGAGTTCTCAAATGCGCTATACAAAAATGCAAGGGCGTAAAAAAATTGCGATTGATGATTTAAAACATAATGATAAGTGGATTAAATACGTCAGTTACTTACAGGAAAAAACCGAAGATTTATCTTCGGGAATTATAAGTTAAGGTTAAATTATATATGGACTATGTTAAATCATTTTTATCCCAGTTTGACATCAAGGAAGATGTGTGGATTATTCAAATATTTATAATTGTATTTTTAAGCATGCTCGTAAATTTTATCCAGGCTAAAATTTTAAAACGTATCGAATCACGTTTAAGTGAAAATAATTTTAAATGGGATGATGCGATAATTTTTGCTATTCGACGTCCATTAAGTTATTTAATCTGGGTTTTAGGAATAACATTTGCTGCAGATATTATTACAGCAAGTACAGAATCTTCTATCTTTAATTCTATCGAACCTATTCGAGAAGTCGGCGTCATCCTGGTAATCGCCTGGGTTATTATACGATTTATTAATGCTGTTGAGACAAACATCATTCTTTCTGACGATTCAGATAAGAGTGATAAAGTTGACAAAACTACGGCAGATGCAATCGGAAAATTGTTACGTATCTCCGTTATGATTACTACCGCTTTAGTTGTATTGCAAACCTTTGGTTTTAGTATATCCGGTGTGCTAGCATTCGGAGGTATCGGTGGGCTTGCAGTCGGCTTTGCGGCGAAGGATATGTTATCTAATTTTTTTGGTGGTTTCATGATATATATGGATCGACCTTTTTCTGTTGGTGACTGGATTCGATCACCCGATCGAAATATAGAAGGAACAGTAGAAAAAATCGGATGGCGGTTAACGTGTATTCGAACTTTTGATAAACGGCCTTTGTATATTCCTAATTCAACGTTTACCAGCATAGCCGTTGAAAATCCTTCGCGAATGAGTCATCGACGTATTTATGAAACAGTTGGAGTACGTTACGATGATGCAAATAAAATTAAAAATATAATTACCCAGGTAAAAGAAATGTTACGCTCGCACGATGAAATTGAGCAAAATCAAACAATGATCGTTAATTTTAATAAATTTTCAGCATCATCATTGGATTTCTTTATTTACACTTTTACTAAAACAACTGACTGGGTTCACTACCATGAAATAAAACAGGATGTTTTACTTAAAATTAATGACATTGTTGAAAACAACAATGCTGAAATGGCTTTTCCAACGTCAACTGTGCATTTACCCGATGCGCCACAGTTTGCCGGTTTGGTAAATGAAAAATAATATTAACATAGAATAATGCAGGAATTAATATAATGGCTGATAAACTTATGATTGTGATGGTAAATACTGACCCATCAAGAGCCGCAGAATTAGGAGCACCATTTTTTCAAGCTTCAGTTGCAGCCGCTATGGAATATCAAGTCGAAGTTATTTTAACCGGTGGAGCCGGAGAACTGGCAAAAAAAGGTGTTGCTGAAAAATTACACGTGCAAGAGGGTAGTGCTCAGACTGTTTATGACTATATTAAAGATGCCCATGAAGCAGGTGCTGTTTTTAAAGTATGCACGCCAACATTGGAGTTATGGGGAGATGATTTAATACCTGAAATTGACGAAACGGTTGGTGGCGCGTATCTGATAAGCCAGGCAATGGATGAAGATACTGTTACATTTACTTATTAAAAAACTATTTAATGACATCAATTGATCCTCAACAGGTATTTCAAGAAGCTGATTGCATTTATAATAAAGTTGAAGTAGAACTTGCCTTAGATAAAATGGCTTCTGCAGTGGAACATGAGTTACAAAGTAAGAATCCAATTATTATTTGTATTTTAACCGGCGCTATAATTCCTCTAGGACATCTTCTAACCAGACTTAACTTTCCATTACAGATTGACTATATTCATGCAACTCGTTACAACAATGGGATCTCCGGTGGCAATATCGAATGGGTATCAGAACCAGTATTAGAGCTAAAAGATCGTAATATACTACTAGTCGATGATATTCTGGATGAAGGTAAAACGCTGATGGAAATAGTTAAGTATTGTGAACAAAAACAAGCGAGCTCAATTTATACTGCCGTATTGGTTAATAAATTGCACACTCGAAAAGAAAATATTCAAGCTGATTTTGTTGGTTTAAATGTCGAAGATCGTTATTTATTTGGGTATGGCATGGATTATAAAGGTTATTTAAGAAATGTACCGGGCATCTATGCAGTAAAAGGATTGTAATTAAAATGAGTAAAATAGCGATCATTGGTGGTACCGGTTTAACCTCACTGAATAATCTTACAATACTTCGGCGTGAGATAGTTCAAACACCTTATGGTGAACCTTCCGGGCCACTGACTCATGGTAAAATCTGCGGCACTGATGTTATATTTTTAGCACGTCATGGTTATGGGCATACAATACCGCCACACAAAGTTAACTACCGAGCTAATTTATGGGCGTTACATGAGGCTGGTGCAGCGTATATAATCGCAGTAAATGCGGTTGGTGGAATTTCAACGCAATTTAAACCAACGAATTTATCAATTCCTGATCAATTAATAGATTATACTTATTCACGTAAAAATACCTATTTTGAGGAGGGCTTAACTCAAGTAGTGCATGTTGATTTTACCGAGCCCTACTGTGAAGAACTACGACAATTTATAATATCGAAAGCAAAAATGAATGATATTGAATTAATAGAATCGGCTACTTATGCGGCAACACAAGGACCACGACTTGAAAGTATTGCTGAAATTAATAAATTGGAAAAAGATGGCTGTAATATAGTGGGTATGACAGGAATGCCTGAAACAGCTTTAGCCCGGGAATTAGAAATGTGTTATGCCAGTATTGCTGTGGTTGCCAATTATGCAGCAGGTAAAAGCGCTAATAATATTACTATGGAAATTATTGAGCAAAATCTTACTAAAGGTATGGTTGCTGTAAAAAAATTATTGGAAATCGTTATTCCAAAAATTTCGTGTGATTTTAAAAATTAATAGAGGTATCGAATACAAAAGTATATGTCATGTTTATTGAGCTTCTTTTTTGTAGGGCGTAATTAAGGCAATAATGCTTATAACAGGATGATCAATATAATGTAATTCCTTTGAGCGTAAGCGCCGAGTTTGTACTATATGAAATACATCCGGTA
>JBGMRJ010000122.1:0-7548 GCA_048061315.1 Gammaproteobacteria bacterium | reverse complement strand
AAAAATTCCTGGTTAATCGAGCAAGCAATACTGGCAGCAAAAGATTTTAATTTACAATGTAATAGCTACCCAGTCACTAATTTACACCAGGCCGCAAAACAATATCGGGACTTACTGGCACAACAAGCGGGTACTGAGAATGCCGTCTGGTTGTTAAATGACAATACAGTTTTTGATCGTAATGCACTTTTTTCATTAGTCTTGCAAGAAGCCTGGAATCGAAATTTTATTGTATTTTCAAATAATCCGGCACATGTTAAGCGAGGGGTTTTATTTGCAATGTTCCCCGATAACCAGAAAATGGGCTCAAGTTTATTTAACCTGGCTAATACTAATACTTTAAATTCCAATAAACAAAACAGAATGAAAACGCTTGAAGATTTACTTATCGCATTTAATACCCGCACAGCTGAACATTTGCAATTAAATGTATCTCGGCAGCAACGCAGTAAATTTGATTTAGTGTTTCCAACTCGGTAGCGATAGATAACTAGAATAGAACAGATGAATCTTAAAAAAATCAAACTACTCAATTCTGGATTTCGCCAACAGTTAATATTAACGTTTGGCATTGGTATTATTGTGATGGCAATATTAACATCACTGGCTTTATCAAAACTATCAACCCACGAGCTCCGTAAACGACTACTTGATGAAGGCAGCCAAACAACCGAAACTTTAACAGAACAAAGTACCCTGGCATTATTATATCAAAGTGCTGATAATGTTCGAGGTGTTGCCGAAGCTATCCTGGCATACCCGGATGTTATTGGAATTGGAATATTTAATTCTAAAACAGAACCATTACTTACTATAGGCAATAAAAGCGAGATTAATCGCTATTACGACGTTAGCAGTAGCAAAATAAAAATTATAGCTGAAACCAATACGGCCTGGCACTTCTCAGGTCCTGTGTACGCCAATAAATCAAATTCAAAAGACGCTCATTCTCCTTTCGAAGTCACTCCCAACACACCTGAAATATTGGGTTATGTACACGTGGCCATCGGTAAAAAAACCTTAAATCAATTATCAAGAAATATTTATATAACAAATTTATCAGTCTCAGCACTATTGGCTATTATTCTGGTTTTTGTTTTAAGTTTACTAACAACGCGTATTACAAAACCGTTAAACCGTTTATCCAGTATTATGAATCGTGCTGAGAAAGGCGAAACAAATTTACAAGCCGATTTATCGGGCACAAAAGAAATTGTTAAAATGGCCACGGCATTTAATACGATGATGACCGTAATCGCCGAGCGACAAGATCAATTAAACCATGCTCGGGATAAACTTGAAGATCGTGTTAAACAACGAACTAAAGAACTCGCTATTATTAACAAAGAATTAAATCAGGAAATTGCAGAACGACTTCTTATTGAAAAACAACTCATTAATGCCAAAGATGAGGCACAAGAAGCGAGCCATGCCAAGTCAGAATTTTTATCCAATATGAGCCATGAGCTACGGACTCCTCTCAATGCCATTATTGGTTACAGTGAATTATTAATGGAAGAATCTGACCAATATTCGACTGAAGACTTGATAGCAGATTGTTCTAAAATTAATCGTGCCGGATGGCATTTACTATCGCTAATCAACGAAATTCTGGATCTGGCTAGAATTGAATCCGGCCATATTGAAATTAATTTTGCAAATGCTGATTTGATTACCTTATTGAAAGAATCATTAGCGATTATTTACCCTTTGGCTGATAAGAGGGGTGTTAAAATAATAGAAAATCTCGATTCACTGGGCATTATTGAACTGGAAACAGATGAAATTCGCCTGAAAGAAATCATGTTAAATTTATTATCAAACGCCGTAAAATATAATTCTGAAAATGGTGAGACACAGCTTACCGTTGAAGATCAGGATGATGCTGTAAAAATTCATGTCATCGATACGGGCCCTGGATTAACGCCAGACCAAATAAAAGAAATTTTTGACCCCTTTAATCGCTTAAGTGCCGGTAACCACATTGAAGGCACTGGCATTGGCTTAACAATAACCAAGAATCTAGTTGAAATCATGCACGGTACCATTGGAATTGACAGTATTCCCGGGAAAGGCAGTGATTTTTGGATAATCCTGCCGAAACATTCGATTCAAAATATAACCACACAGTTAAAAAGATAAACTATACTACTATAAGCTATTATCTGTAATGGAGAGCTTACGCGCGTCCTGAGCATTAGCAGCAGCCAGTTCGATGGGATTATGGAGCAATTGCACTAAAAAATAAGCTAATCACTAAGCCTGAATATGCAAACTAAAACATCCAAACCCGCTAAAATAACTGACATTTCTAAAAATATGTCCTTACTGGCAATTGTGGTTACTGCCAGTATTATTACTCTGTCTGTTAGCTATCTGGAATATCTCGAATTTGATAAAACCGTCACTAAAATTGAATCGGACTACACCGAATCACAAAAAAAAATCTTAAAGCAAGAAGTCAACAAAGTCGTTAGTTATATTAAATTCAACCGTTCTGATATTGAACAAAAAACTAAAGCCCGAATTAAGTCCCGTGTCTATGATGCACACAAAGTTGCAACAAACATATTCAAAAAATTCAAGGGCAAATTACCCAATAAAGAAATTAAAAAATTAATTGTTGAAGCGTTACGACCATTACGATTTTTTAATAATGATGGCTATTATTTTATTACAAATTTACAGGGTATCAACCAATTACATGCCTTGCACCCGGAATATGAAGGTAAAAATGTACTTAAAATAAAAGACTCCAATGGCAATTACTTTGTAAGGGATATACGCGATTTGGTTTTAAAATCGAAAGAAGGTTTTTTAACCTATAAATACCTTTCGTTTAACAACAGAGATAGCGAACAGTCCAAGATTACATTTGTAAAATTATTCAAACCCTTTAACTGGTTCATTGGAACAGGCGATTACACGGATAATATTAAAAGTGATATTCAAAAAATCCTCATAAATTATATTCAACAGGTTCGTTTTGGTGAAAATGGTTATATATTCGTTGTTAAATATGATGGAACTGTACTGATGAATCCAATTCAAACCAATATGATTGGTAAAAACGTCTGGAATATAAAAGATAGTAATGGAGTAAAATTTATTCAACAAGGGCGTAAAATTGTTGATAATCCTGAAGGTGGTTTTATTCACTATATCTGGCAGAAACCATCAACCGCAAAGTTAGCGCCTAAAGTATCCTACATGAAAAGCATTAAAGATTGGCAGTGGATGATTGGCGCTGGTTTATATCTTGACGACATCCAATCCGTAATAATGGAACAAAAAACACGATTACAAAGTGGAATCATTAAACATATATTTTTAATTCTATTTATTAGTTTACTCGTTAGTATCATTGTTGTTTATGTTACCAATATAATTAACAAACGATTTACCCGTGAGTTAGGTTTATTTTTAAAATTTTTTAAAAACCTGTCAGTTACGTCAGATAAAATTGCAGTTGAATCATTGTCCTATTTTGAGCTTAAAGAATTAGCGACTACCGCAAATCGAATGTTGGAGAAACAGATCGAAATCGAAGAGGAGCGCATTAAAACAGAAGATTTATTACGCTCTAGTGAGTCTAATTTAAAAGAAGCTCAAAAAATTACCCACTTTGGTAGCTGGAAGTATAATATCAAAAGTGATAAATTATTTTGGTCCGATGAGGTATTTCGAATTTTTGAACTTAGTCCTGATAAAGTAATACCAAGCTATGAGCTGTTTCTAACGCTAGTCCACCCGGATGACATCGAGCTTGTTAATAAAACCTATAAAGACTCCATTGTAAATAAGACAACCTATGATGTTGAGCACCGCATTAAATTAAAGAGAGGAAAAATAAAGCTTGTTCGAGAACACGGTAAAACTTTTTATGACGAAAATGGAGAGCCATTGCGCTCTACGGGTACTATTCAGGATGTAACAGACATAAGACTGAAAGAAGAACAATTGAAACGCAGTCAAAAAATGGATGCGCTTGGTAAATTAACTGGCGGAATAGCACATGACTATAACAACATACTGGGTATTATCATAGGTTACTCTGATCTTTTACTGGATCACGTGAGTAACGATCCTAAAATGGCTAAATACGTAGAACACATAATCGATGCCAGTAAACGAGGAAGAAACCTTACCAAAAAATTAATGACCTTTTCCCGCTATAAAAAATCAATTAAAAGCATTATTAATATAAATACTGAAATTGAAAAACAACACAGTATGCTGGAAAAAACCTTAACCGCCAGAATTAAATTAATTACCAATCTTGCAGAGGATATCTGGCCAATTGAAGTCGATCTGGATGATTTAAATGATTCTATTATCAATATGGCTATCAATGCCTCACATGCAATCGAGTCAAATGGTAAACTGACAATCAAAACTCGGAATGTGCATCTTGAATACAAAATTACCAGAGGACTGGGTTTATCAGCAGGAGATTATGTTTCTTTAAGTATCACCGATACCGGTGTTGGCATGGATACTGAAACTCAATCTAGAATCTTTGATCCTTTTTTCACAACCAAGGGTGCTGAGGGAACCGGGCTTGGATTGAGTCAAGTATATGGCTTTATTAAACGCAGCCACGGTAGTATCAATATTGTGTCTGAACTCAACTATGGGACAGAATTTACAATGTATTTTCCACGTCATTCATCACCACCAAAGCTTGAAGAACAACCTAACTCCAAGCACGACATTAAATCGAATGGTAATGAATCCATACTGATTGTTGACGATGAACCTGCCCTATGTGAAATGGCTTGTAGTATATTACAACCACAGGGCTATACTGTATTTAAAGCAAACAGTGCCGATCAGGCTTTAGCCATTTTAAAATCGAATCATATCGATTTATTATTAAGTGATGTTATCATGCCAAATGTGAATGGCTATAAACTCGCTGCTGAAGTTCAAAAAAATTACCCCGATATTATTATTCAACTGGTCAGTGGCTACAATGATACTTTTGTTGTTGCCACCGATATTGAAATTTCCAAACTCGATGTATTTCAAAAACCCTATACTAAAAATGAATTATTGAATCAAGTTAACAAATTATTTAAGCGACACTACTAAATTTTAACTATAGTAAAAATGCAATATTCAAGGCTTATTCAATATCGATAATTGTTCTTGAAACCACCTCTCTCATCACAAAACTCGAATGTACACCAGTAACACCTGCAATTCGTGTAATTTTTCCAAGCAGTAACTGCTGATAAGCTTCCATGTCTTTAACAATCACTTTTAACTGGTAGTCCGCATCCTGGCCTGTGATTAACAGGCATTCGAGTACTGGTGGCATCGCTCTGATTTCAGATTCAAAATTATTAAACCGTTCCGGCGTGTGTTTATCCAATGAGATATGGATTAAGGCCATCATGGTTAAACCCAGTTTTTTGGCATCCACTATCGCGTGATAACCTAAAATTAAACCATTTTCTTCTAAGGTTCGCACCCTTCGCAGGCACGGCGATTGTGATAGGCCGATTTTCTCTGCCAAATCCTGATTACTGACACGACCTTGCTGCTGCAGAATGTGCAGTATTTGCCGATCATAACGGTCTAGTTTCATAAATTGTCCCTTAGTCCTAATATAAACAAATAAATGCCAATATAAGTCGAATATCAGCAATATACTCTAAATATTAGTCTATTTTAGCGCAACTTCGCAATAATATTTCAGATCAATTCAACTATTATTAAATCATCGTCAAAAGCGATAAATACTAACCGTCAATTACCCGGAGACGGTGTTAAACAGGAGTTTTTACAAAAAACAACTGAGCAATGATTACTATAACAACGCAACCATTTGTAAAACATGAGTATTTTATAACAGGAGTAAGATTACAGTGCCGTCATTTGATCACACTAAATACCAGGCAGTTTCAGCAGTCGCAATGCCTAATCGACAATGGCCAAACAATGCTATTGATAAAGCACCCATCTGGGCCAGTGTTGATTTACGTGATGGTAATCAGGCCTTACTCGAGCCCATGAATGTCAGTCAAAAACAGAAATTCTGGGCGCTATTAGTCAAACTGGGCTTTAAGGATATTGAAGTTGGATTCCCCTCAGCCAGTGCACCGGATTACAATTTTGTTCGCTGGTTGATTGAGGAAAATAAAATTCCAGACAATGTCACCATACAAGCTCTGGTTCAAGCTCGTGAAGATTTAATTGTTAAAACGTTTAAAGCGTTAAAGGGTGCTAAAAAAGCCATCGTGCATGTTTACAATTCGACTTCAACCGTTCAGCGTGAACGTGTGTTTGGAATGGATAAAGACAGTATTAAAAATATTGCCTGCACGGGTGCAAAACTTCTAAAACGTGAGGCACAAAAATATCCTGACACTGAGTGGACCTTTCAATATTCACCCGAAAGTTTTACCGGCACTGAAATGGATTATGCTGTTGACGTGTGTAATGCGGTTATCGATATTTGGCAACCAGGCACAGAATCACCGTGTATTATTAATTTACCCTCGACTGTCGAAAGTACCACGCCCAATATTTTTGCCGATCAAGTAGAATATTTTTCAACTAAAATTAACAAGCGTGACAGCATTATTTTATCGGTACACACCCACAATGATCGCGGTTGTGCTGTTGCTGCCAGTGAACTGGCGCTACTGGCCGGAGCCGATCGTGTTGAAGGTTGTTTGCTGGGCAATGGTGAACGAACCGGCAATCTCGATATTATAACCATGGCGATGAATTTATACAGCCAGGGCATTGATCCTGAACTCGATATTTCAAATCCGGACGAAATTATTTCGGTTGTTACCGAATGTACTAAAATACCGGTTCATCCCCGACACCCCTGGGTGGGTGAGATGGTTTACACGGCATTTTCCGGCAGTCACCAGGATGCGATTCGTAAATGTTTACATCAACAATCCGATAATGAACATTGGCAGGTTGCCTACCTGCCTATAAACCCGGAAGATCTCGGCCGTGACTATCAAGCTGTAATTCGTGTTAACAGTCAATCGGGAAAAGGTGGTGTGGCATTTGTGATGGAACGAGACTATGGCATCATACTACCACGCTGGATTCAGGTTGAGCTTGCGCAACTAGTGCAACAACATAGTGAGCATCATTCAGGTGAAATTGACAGTGCAACTATTTACGGTATTTTTACAAATCATTTTATTGTTGACTCAAATCCAAATAGTTTGCAATCGTACCAAATTAAGCGAATCAATAACCACGATGAAATTCAAATTACTTTGTCCGACAATAATACAATTGTAACTATTGATGGCTCGGGTGAAGGTGCGTTATCGGCTGTTGTGGATGCTTGTAAAAAATATTTTGGAATACAAATAAATGTAACGGATTATAGCGAACATGCGCTCGGTGAAGGTACTGATGTGCAAGCGATTGCCTTTATCTCCTTAAATATTGATGGACAGCGCGTATCGGGTGTCGCCATGGATTATGATACGATTAGTGCTTCTATAAAAGCCATGATATCGGCCTTAAATCGATTTCAGTTAAAACACATTAAAGCAGCGTAATGCT
>JBGMRJ010000121.1:0-7747 GCA_048061315.1 Gammaproteobacteria bacterium | reverse complement strand
TCATTAGCTCACAATGGTGTTATGTTTTTAGATGAATTACCTGAGTTTGATCGAAAAGTATTGGAAGTATTACGTGAGCCACTAGAGTCCGGTAGAATTACGATATCACGTGCAGCGCGGCAAGCCGATTTCCCAGCTCGTTTTCAATTAATAGCCGCAATGAATCCCTGCCCCTGTGGTTATCTTGGTCATACTGATAATCGATGTGTCTGCACTTCAGAACAAATAGAACGCTATCGATCTAAAATATCAGGACCATTATTAGACCGCATCGATATGCACGTTGAAGTACCCAATATCGCAACGCAATTACTAACAGAAAAATCTCGGAATAACGATGTAACCAGTAGTGAGATACGTATTCGAGTTAACAATGCACGCGTCATTCAGCTTAAACGCGCTCCAACACCCAATAACCAATTAACTGTCAAGCAAATTACAAAATGGTGTGCTTTGAAAAAAGCAGATTCCAGTTTACTCGAGGAAGCAATTGAGGCATTAGGTCTATCGGCTCGTGCATATCACCGAATATTAAAAGTGGCACGTACCATTGCCGACCTGGATGAGAAAGAGAATATTGAAACAAAACATCTCACCGAAGCAATAACCTATCGAAAATTTGATCGAAAATAAAAGTGTTTAATTATTTATTTTTGATAAGCCAAATAGCGTTTAGCGGTTAAATTTTCAGGATCCAGGTTTAATAATTTACCATAAAGCTCGGTTGCTTTGGCATAGTTTTTATTCTGTTCATAAACCAGCGCTTCCTGTTCGATAAAAACGATATCACCTGGGTAAAGTGTTCTCATTTTTTGAATAGCACTTTGAGCAAGATCATATTTATGCTGTAATCGTAGTGCAACAATTAACCTTAGGTTGGCGTAATAATTATGACTATCAATTCGTAATACTTTATATGCGGTTAATTCAACCTCATTATATTGTTGTTGTGCCAGTAGTGGTAATAATTTCCCTATTAATGGTTCAACGGCCTCTGGTGCAAGTTGAATGGCTTTTTGATAATGTTTAATACTGTTAGCGTAGTTTCCAGATAAATAGAATAACCATCCAATTCTTAAATTAATGGTATATAATTTTTTCTTGGTTTTGTATATCGGTATTAAAGCCCGAATAGCATCTTTGTAGTTTTGGCTTTGCTCATATTGTAATGAATTTTTAAACGCTTCACGAAATGACGACTCTTTCGAAAAAGCTGAGAAACTAAGCAAAAATAATATGCTAAATAAAATTATGGATTTTTTCATATTCTATAATCTCTAAAAGTAGAATTAAAATACTGTGCGATTCTATCAAAATTTTGACGGCTATTTAAGTCATTAATCATGAACATATGTTTCTGAATTGTTTCTAAAAGGCATAATTCATACCGCCCAAAAATGAGCTAACGTTATGTATTTCCTTAGTTAATCCTGATTCTCGCTGATTGATTTGAGCACCAAATTTTAATGAAAAATTCTTACTTAGATTAACAGTTGTACGAAATCTGGCTTCACCCAGATAGACATCGTTCAAGTTATAAACCACAAAACCACTACCGGATACTGCTGATCGTTTTTCACCAAACCAGCCGCCCAGTTCCAAACCCCACCAGGAATTCACTTGTAAATGAGCATTTAAATCCAGATTAAAATAACTGTCATCAGTCGTTATAGTATTAATTAATATTGCCTCAGCCTGTGCCTGTAAATACAACGTCCCCGGTAGAAATGACGGTGTATAATACCGGCCAAACCGTGAAGAGAGTTGCCATACAACTGCATTATTACTGTACAAAGTAAAGTAAATCGAATTTCCAAAAACATCTTTACTGTAATGTAAAACTTCTAATATAAATGTTTTTTTGTTATTCGATTCTGCTTCATCAGATGAGGCATAATGTAATCCTAACCTTAATAAGGTTTGTTTTACATTAAATTTCCACACTAGCGAACTGTCTTCCTGATTGATAAATATATTATTTTTTAATTCCAGTTCGGTTTTCTCATATGCTGCTTCAAATTTTTCACCAGAAAAATAGATACCATTACTGACACTTCCCACTCGATCGCTTTCAACATCATAGTAACTAGGCGAACTATAAACAAACACTCCAGCATAAGCAGGCATTATAAATAATATCGATAAGAAGCCAAAACCAATTTTTACTATAAAGCTCACTATGCAATTTCCTGTAATTCTAATCGTTGTTTTCCGACGCGAATTAATTCAAACCCCAAACGGTTATGAAGTTTAACTTCAATCTTTCGAGATTCATCCGTTTTTTGATTAATGTTAAGATAGCCGTTAATAACACCTTCACGTGACCAACTAGCATGATATTCAAGGCGACCAATGCGATAATTAATTGCACGCGCAAAATTAATGAAATGACGATGCCAATTACTCACTGCAGCTGCAACCGGGAGCTTATCCTGCCAGGTCATTTTGGCACGATATAATAATGGTAAACGGGGCAGTGCTGAAAAAATCAGTGATAACCAGGGGTCATTACCTTCGAGTCGGTAAAAATAAAAACTGTGTTTATTGCGGTTAAAAAATAATTTTCCATTTCCTGAATTAAAATCCGAACTAAAATACGTTTCGCCATTACTATCCATACAAACTTTTAACGTTAATTTGGTTTCCCGCTCCAACTCATCAAAGGCCAGGTAATGAAACTGTTGCTCAAGAACAAAAGCCGTCTTGTATTCAAGGCTACGTTCGGCATATAACGGCTCAACCCTGCTGCCCTCAGCAGGAAGATTAAACGCCACAAATTCCTCCCGATCAAGATAACCCTGAAAACAAAACGATATAGTAGGCGCTCCAATATGCAAGCTCGCCTGAGCTTGAACGTGAATATGCGGTTGAGGTGAGTAACCAGAATTACCACACAATCCCAATTTTGTGCCAACTTCGACCCAATCACCTTCCTTCACGAGGATTGATTCTTCCATAAAGTGCGATATCTCAGCATACCAACCTTCGGTAGTATCAATGATTACCAGGTTGCCCCAATTGTTTTGAGTATCAACATCACCCGGCATATTGTCGGCAATATTATTAACTACTTTTATTATTCGCCCGGCGCAAGGTGCATTAACCGGTTTTTTATAGGCATAGTATTCTTCCAGATAATGACCATCACCATCATGTGTGGAGCCTTCTTTTTCAATTACAAAATCATAAGCATGTTGCCAATGCCCCTGATGTGTCCACTTACCGTTAAAACCTTGCCACACTGTCCAGCAACCCGTGAAGGGTAATGTCAGGCGTTGGGGACACCCGTGAAAGCGATTGAGATTACAAAGGTAATCATCTAGTGTTTCTTCCGGTGTTTTGCGAATGGCTTGTGCTACCATCGGAAAGTTCACCAATTTAAGAACATAAAGAAAAGTTAATGTAATAATAATAAACGGCATGGTAAAAACAGGAATTCCCTGATTAGCCCAAAACGTTTGTACTGCATCGAGCAATACGGTTGAAATAGCAACTGCGATAGCGGCAATAATGTAACTGCGAGGCAGCGATACCAAATAGATACTACCAAGCGCCATAGCAATTAAAATAAAATTAAAATTATTAATATTCAAAAATGCTGATTGCATTGCGCCATCGAGTAAACCGGATAACGTTGCACCCAAATAAAAACCCAAAACCGCCAACATAAATAAAATACGAGACACGGATAAGATAACAATTGCAAGCATGGCACCGGCATAAATATTGGGCGAGAAAAATATTGCACCTAATGACACAAAAAATCCTTCAAGCCAATAGGGTAGTGTCAACGCATTTGCATTCAGAGTGGTATAACTACCGACCACATAGAGATTACTGTAATTATACGATGCCAGATACGCTATTGAACTAATAATAACAAAAGGTAAACTTAATGCGGGGAGTTTTAAATAGTACTCAAATAAATGTTCCAGCATCACACTGAGTAAATAACTGAATATCCCAGCGGTAATAATAAAGAATAAACTCAACGGGCTTAATACAAAAAGATATCCAATTGATAAACCCACTAATAGAGCGTTGTAAGTATAAAACCCGGTATTTAGAAAGCTTTTATTCATTCCAATAAAGCGTGCAAATAAATATGCAGCCGCAACCGATACAAGACCCGCAATACCGACATTTGGATTCATGAACGTGATCACTGCCATTAACACACCAGCGAGGCTACTCTGTAGAAAAAATATTTCAGAGTAACTAAAAAATAATGCACTGAAGCGATTAAGTTGATCTTTAAAAGAAATGGATTTCATTGTAACAAGTGTTGTCCGTGTGAATAATCCAAATGATTATTCAGTAAATCTAAACTTTCCCTAAAATTAATTACTTACTCGTTATTGAGTTTTAAGCGTTCCGGTAGACGTTCGCGTTTTAGCAGATCCGATAAATCTTCACGTTCGCGAATAATCTCGGCTTCACCTTCTTGAGAAATAAGTACTACCGCGGGACGGTATTCAATAAATTGCATCCATTGCGTCACACTATAGGCGCCCACGGGTGAAAAAATTAAACGTGTGCCGCGAGGAATGGGTGGCAACATTGCTCCTTCATCAAGGATATCAATATTCATGCATAATGGGCCATTCAAAATTGATGGCTCACCTAATCCGGCAACTTCGCGATCGAGTTCAATATTAAATTTGTACCAGGTAGCAGTGTAAAGTAAATTAACACCCGCATCTAAAACATAACTTTTACGCCCATCCGGTAAGCGTTTTGATGCGTTACACGTTGTAATCAAGTAACCCGCTTCATCAATTAATCCTCGACCACTTTCGATGTATATCGTTGGGTATTCACCCGGACGTAGTGCATTATTTAAACCTTCAACAACTTTTTCAGCATAAAGATCAATACTCGGAACACTGATTTCTGGTGGTAGATATATTCCTTTAAGCTGACTCTTCGATGGAAAACCACCACCGATATCGTAGTATTCTATTTTCACATCCAATTCTTCTTCAAGATAGTAGGCAAACCCCACCATTTTTTCAATTTGGTTTTTATAGGCTTCCGGATCAAGAATAAAAGTGCCTATATGGCAGTGCAAGCCAACCAGGCGTAACTTACCACCCATTTTTATACGTCGTACTGCATCCATTGCCTGGCCAGATTCCAGATTAAATCCGAATCGGCTCCACACCGGTTGAATACCAGCGTCCAGACTTAAACGAATACCCACTGGTATTTCTATATCAAGCTCTTCAGCAACTTTTTCCAGATCATCAATTTCATCAAAATGATCGATGTGAATTTTTGCTCCTTCCTGTGCCGCTTTTTTTAATGCTGCAAGGGATTTATTTGGGCCATTAAATATTATGTCACTTCCAGGTACACCCAGTTGTCGCGCCTTGTCGTATTCCATTTCAGAAACGACTTCAGCTATACTGCCTTCCTGATGAAAAATTGCATTAATGGCATCAAGATAATTGGTTTTATATGACCATCCAAAAACAACATTTGGATAACGTGTACTAAAAGCTTCTTTTGCCTGACGTACTGTATGTCGAATATGATTTTCAGAAAAGACGAAACACGGAGAACCGAATTCTTCAACCAACGAATCAATACTGACGCCATCAATACTGCTACGAACTTTACGTGCATAGTGTGGTGCTGTGCCGTACTTATTAATATTACCATCATGAAGTTTGGTAATTTGTGGTTTTACGTAATCCATTGTAGTACTCATGCTGATTCTCCTAATGTAACCATATTTTGAAATTGTTCCAGGTCACATATTTGTTCTCCGGTATAACGAATGAATAGTTTTCCTGCCGGATAACTTTTAAAATTTAAACTCTTTTCACCCAGAGCCAGTTGAACCATAGCCAAAGGCAAATTAACACCGACACCAGTAGCAAAGTAAACCCAGGCAGGAAAACGGGGATTGATTTCAATAAGATTAATAGTATCACCATCGACCAGGCATTCTATTTCAAATGCACCCTGCCAGTTTGAATTTTTCACAAATTCACGTGTTCGTTCCAGCAACTTGTCGTGTAACACAGTAACACCCGTCCAAACCTTGCCTAACTGAGTGGTACTCATTTTTTTCATTGCAACCAATCCAACGGTGCCACCCTTACCATCACCGACACCAATAACACTCATTTCATCACCCTTGACCATCTGTTGCACGATTGCGGGATAACCCCATTGAGCAACAATTTTACTAAAATTACCCATTGCTTCTTCCATGGTATAGGCCGCATGTGCATTATAAAGTGCGCCTTTAACCATCACCGGTAATCCTATTTCAGTAATCGCTTTTCCTAATTCTTCATAGCTAAACACTGTCGCTTGCTTTGGTGCCGTGAAACCAGTTTCTTTGGCAATAATATCTAATTGATCTTTACCGCGTAATTTAAATTGCACATCGGTTGGTAAAAATGTTGCAATACCATGACTCGCTAATTCATCACGGCATTTAATATAAAAAGGTAATTCACTGTCTAATGTGGGAATCACAACATCTAGGCCAAATTGATGCTTCACATACAACAAACGTTGTACTAATGCTTCATGACCTGCAGATGGGTAAGGAATTAAATAGGATCGATCGACCATACCTTCCATGTAAATACCGGGTTCCATCGCATCGTATGCCAAACCCGCTATGCTAATATCAATATCCGTTTGCTCTTTTAAACTTCGAACAATTCCCATACCGGGTGCTGGATTATCACAGGCATTAATCCCTGTTACGCCAATAAAAAGTGATCGCATAATAATCTCTTAATTACATTAAACGTGTAAAACGAAGTTGATCGACAAAATCACGGACGTCACTATGAGCATCATTAAGTTTTATATCGTAAGCATCAACTAATGATTCGGCTATATCTTCTTTTGATGAACCTTTGGCGAGTAATTTAATAATCATTCCGCCACTGGTATTAACTGTAAAACTTTCACCCGTTTGAGGATCAAAAACAAACCCTTCTTCATTAATTGCTAATCGTGATAAAC
Source organism: Gammaproteobacteria bacterium (assembly GCA_048061315.1). Lineage (GTDB taxonomy): Bacteria > Pseudomonadota > Gammaproteobacteria > UBA6429 > Thiohalophilaceae > CAYQUC01. The sequence goes on along the minus strand of JBGMRJ010000121.1, from coordinate 754 downwards.
GTGTAGTGGGTAGACTCTCTGACTTATTCATTCATGAAACCTCATTCCATTGAATTCTGTTATATAGTCGTCAATTATACAGTGGCAAGAGCATAATGTGGGAAAAATACTTACTATGAGCTATTTAACATACGATTATGTTAATTGAAAAATAACAAAAAATCTCGCAATATCAATAAGTTACCAAGAAAATCAAGTTGTATATTAATTGCACAATATTTTATATTTATTCTCTTTCAAGCTGCAATCCAACATTCAAGCTTACAAAATTGTATTTTTTATTTAGACCAAATTTAAATTATTTCTGAGGTTTTAAACTGATTTCGATTAATAATAATCTGAATGTTATTTTTAATATTATTTAATATCAATTTCATTATAATTAACATCATGTTCGTTGTGTGTATCGATTATTTTTAGATTCAATTTTAATATTGTTACTTGTGACCTTTATTAACTCACCATACACAGTAAAATTTTAAATCTTTCTTCTACTGCAAGTGTGTGCATGATCGTAAAACATATTCTCTCTTCATGTTTCAAGTCACTCTATTTATTTTCTTTAGTATTTGTATCATTTGATGCAAATGCAGAAAAACTAGGCGTACGAATTATCAGCGGAGTATGGGATACACGCTATAAAGGTTATGTGGTTGATAAAAAAACGCTTAAGGACAGTATTAACCTTAGAGATGATTTAAATCTGGAAAATTCACTTCAATCATTTTTCTTTGTCTATCTAGAACAACCAGAC
>JBGMRJ010000120.1:0-7856 GCA_048061315.1 Gammaproteobacteria bacterium | reverse complement strand
ACTTTTTAATTAATAAAATAATATTTTCTATGTACAAATATTATAATAATAAAAATTAAAAATAGAAATAACATTGGCCAATTGCCATAACGAACAAAAGGTGTCGCACCGGTTCTAGGTTGAACTTTTCCGGTTAATACAAATGGCTTAAATTGAGGACTTTGTTGCAATAGCTCACCATTTTTATTCACAAATGCGCTTATGCCATTTGTTGTTACCCGCATTAACTCTCTCCCCGTTTCGACTGCCCGCATCCGTGAGATTTGTAAATGTTGATGCGGTGCAAACGAATCACCATACCAGGCATTATTACTTCCGTTGACTAACAACGTTGCTTCAGGTAGTTGTCTAATGACCTCTTCTCCAAAAACATCTTCAAAACATATTGTCACTGCTAATGTTTGTCCACCTGCTTTTAACAATGGCTGGTTTAAATCCCCCCGACTAAAGCCTGACATCGGAAGATCCAGAAATGCAATTAACCCTCGTAGAATTTCTCCAAAAGGAATAAATTCTCCAAAGGGAACTAAGTGAGTCTTTTTATAAACCCCCGGTGAGCTCCCAAAACTCATAAATGTACTATAGTATTGATTGTTTGCATCTAACACAGGTATGCCAATCACTAAATCGGTGTTATGAGATAATGCTTCTGCCTCCAGTGGATCAAGATAATTATCTTTTAGATCATGATAAAACATTGTTAAACTATTCTCGGGCCAAATAACAATATCACTATCCCAGTGTTGCTCGGTTAGATCTTTATAAATATTCAATCGCTCATTAATTTTATCTTGATCCCACTTAGTTATCTGTGGAGCGTTACCCTGAACTAAACTAACTTGCAACGGTTTATCAATTTCATGAGTCCAGTCAATGGTGTTAAATAAAGAACCACTGATAAAAATACTAAAAATTAAAAAAGCAAAACCCGTTAGTTGTTTCCATTTATACAAACAGCTGTAATGCCAGATCATTATAAAAAGTCCTGAACACAGCGCAACCAGCCAACTTAAGCCATAACTTCCCAATATTGGCGCAAACCCCGTTAAGCTGGTATCGATTTGAGAATACCCTAAATTTAGCCAGGGAAAGCCGGTGAAAATCGTTCCTCTAATCCATTCAAACATTACCCAAATCAACGGTAATATAATTACAACTGCAATTTGCAGGTAGTGTTTACTTGTTTTGAATTGCGTTAATACCCAGGCGGAAAACATACCCTGAAAACCAAGTACTAAAGATATAAATGCAACAAATCCGAAAGTCATAAAGGCTGCCAATAATAATGGGGTATTCCCAAACTCATTAATTGCAACAAAAACCCAGGATACACCAATACCAAAAAAGCCGAGACTAAAGATAAAAGCTCGCCAAAATGCAACTTTCGGCGTTGCATTTAACAAAAACAAGAAAAAAATTGCCGGTGAAAAATAGGCCAGGGGTAATAAATTAACTGGAGCAAATGCCAGCGGTAATAATGCGCCTGAAATAAATAAAATTAAGAAAACCAGCTTATTAGAAATTCCATTTATATTATGAAGCACTAACACCTACCTGTGATTCAGAAATAACAGTCATATACATTAAATGGATTCGCCTGTTATCAGCTCTTAATATTTTAAAATGGAATCCATCAATTTCAATTAATTCACCACGTTTTGGTAAATGTCCAATACGATTAAGGAGTAATCCACCCAGGGTATCATAATTATCAGTTTTAAAATCACATAAAAAATATTCATTGAAATCTTCAATAGGTGTTAAAGCTTTAATGGTGTAATTTTGATCGCCATGATCTTTTATATAAGTATCTTCATCAATATCATGTTCATCTTCTATATCGCCAACAATTTGTTCTAATACATCTTCAATAGTTACCAATCCGGAAACCCCACCATATTCATCAACCACTATCGCCATATGATTACGGCTTGAACGAAATTCATTTAACAATATATTTAATCGTTTACTTTCCGGAATCACGATAGCCGGTCGAATAATGTCACGTAAGTAAAATTTACTTTTATTATCACTACTAAAAAATGGTAATAAGTCTTTAGCTAATAAAATTCCGATAACTTCATCAAGATTTTCACCAATAACAGGAAATCTGGAATGATTAAATTCTACAACTATTGGGAGTATGTCTTTTATATCAGAGTCGCGTTCTAGAATTACCATTTGCGAACGGGGAATCATTATATCGCGAGCTTGCATCTCTGAGACCTGAAGGACGCCTTCGATCATACCCAAAGCATCAGAGTCGAACAAATTACGCTGCTCTGAATCTCGTAATAGTGAAATTAATTGTTCCCTATCCTGAGGTTCGCCTAGCAAAGCCTGCGCTAAGCGTTCAAGCCAGGTTTTCGCCTGGTTTTCTGTTAAACTATCCTCACCACTCATAATTCACTTACCTGGTAAGGATTTTGATAACCTAAAGTATTTAGTATTTGAATTTCTAAAGATTCCATTTCTTCTGCCTGTTCTGTATCAATATGATCGTAACCTTGAAGATGTAACACACCGTGAACGACCATATGAGCCCAGTGTTCTACTTCTGTTTTTAATTGTTGTCGCGCTTCATTGATTACAATTTGTGCACAAATAACCAGATCACCTAACAATATTAACTCAACATTTTTATCAACATCAAAGGGAAATGCAAGTACATTTGTTGCTGATTGCTTATTTCGATAGGTTTCATTAAGACTGGCGCTTTCAGTTTCATCGACTATCCGAATGGTGAGTTCAACATCACCTTCGATTTTAATACATGCCGAATTTGCCCACAATGAAAGTATTTTTTCATTAGGGCAATTCGTTTGATCCTCAACCACATATTGTGTAGTTACATTTATCATGTTGGATCGAATTTTTTTTCATATTTTTCATATGCTGTTACAATTTTTTGCACCAGTGGATGCCGAACAACATCTTTAGCTTGAAAAAAAGTAAAGCTGATATCATCAACAGCAGTTAAAATATCAATTACTTGCCGTAATCCAGATTTTTGCCCACGCGGTAAATCAATTTGAGTAATATCACCAGTAATGACTGCAGTCGAATTAAAACCGATTCGAGTTAAAAACATTTTCATTTGTTCAATTGTTGTATTCTGAGCTTCATCCAGAATTATAAAAGAGTCGTTTAATGTTCGTCCGCGCATATAGGCTAATGGTGCAACTTCAATTACATTTCTTTCGATTAGCTTGGCTACTTGTTCAAACCCCAACATTTCATATAGAGCATCATATAATGGTCTTAAATAAGGATCGATTTTTTGAGCCAAATCTCCAGGTAAAAATCCTAATCGCTCCCCTGCTTCTACTGCAGGTCGTGTGAGTATGATCCTTCTAATTTCATCCTGATCATAAGCTTGCACTGCACAAGCCACGGCTAAATAGGTTTTTCCTGTCCCAGCAGGACCAATTCCAAAATTTAAATCATTTCGAATAATATCCTGTAAATATTTTTTCTGATTAGGTCCACGCCCGGTAACTGAACGACGTGGAGTTTGGATAATTGGAGAGATATGTTTATCCGAGCCATTATTTTCAACTAAGGCTTCAACTTCAGATTCCTGTAAAAATTCATGTACTATTTTTGGTGTCAAAGCCTGGGTTTTTGCTTCCGAATAGAGTTTTAATAAAACAGCACGTGCTGCATTTATCGAGTCTTGTTCACCGATAATGCAAAAAACATTGCCTCGAGTATTAATTTCAACACCCAGCCTTCGCTCTATTTGGCGTAAATGCTCATCAAGTTGGCCGCACAAATTAATTAACCGCTGATTATCTTGCGGTTCTAAAATTAGATCTTGAGATTTAGTTGAACTGGTCAAAATAGATATGAATACTGTATGTTATCCAACGTTAATAGAATGTGAGGCTACACTAGAATTAGATGCCACTAAAATACCTTGAAGCGAATTTTGGTAAACATCCGAAATAACAACATCAACAAAATCTCCCACCAATTGAGGATCAGCAGTAACATTTACAACTCGATTATTTTCAGTACGCCCCGCTAATTGCTCTGAATTCTTTTTGGATACCCGTTCCAGTAAAATAGTTTGAGTAGAACCCAACATTTGTCGACTAATTTTTTGAGCTTGCTGTAATATACGATGTTGTAATAACGATAAGCGTTTTTTCTTAATATCAATGCTAACATCATCCACTAAGTTTGCAGCTGGTGTGCCCGGTCTTGGGCTGTAAATAAAACTAAACGAATGATCAAAATTGAGTGCCTCAATCAAAGTCATGGTATCTTCAAAATCAGATTCTGTCTCACCGGGAAAACCAATGATAAAATCTGATGAAATACTAATATTACTTCTAGCTTTCCTCAGTGCATAAATAGTAGAAGTATATTCTGCAATAGTATGACCGCGTTTCATCATGGATAAAACAGAATTTGAGCCACTTTGCACCGGTAAATGCAAGTGCCCAACGAGTTCTGGAACCTCAGCATAACACTGAATTAAGCTTTCAGTCATTTCGGTTGGATGAGACGTGGTATAACGAATCCGATCAATTCCCTCAATAGCCGCGACATAGTGAATAAGTAAAGCCAGATCAGCTTCATCTGCTCCACTATTATCATAATAAGCATTAACATTTTGTCCTAATAAATTAATTTCCCGAACACCCTGCTCGGCCAGCGATTTTACTTCCTTGATTATGTCACTAAATGGTCGGCTAAACTCCTCGCCTCGTGTGTAAGGTACAACGCAAAAACTACAGTATTTACTACAACCTTCCATAATTGATACAAATTCAGACACACCCTTAGCACGAGGTGTTGGTAAGTGATCAAATTTTTCAATTTCCGGAAAACTAATGTCAATAACTGAGGTCTTTTTGTTTCGTGAAGCCAGAACCTCATTAAGCATTTCAGGTAAGCGATGCAAAGTTTGAGGACCAAAGATTAAATCAACATAAGGTGCCCGTTTAATAATTGATTCACCTTCCTGGCTAGCGACACAACCACCGACACCAATTATAAGATCGGGCCGATTAGCCTTTATTTCACGCCATTGCCCGAGTAAAGAAAACACTTTCTCCTGAGCTTTTTCTCGAATCGAACAGGTATTTAACAAGACAATATCGGCTTGTTCAGGACTCTCTACGGCTTCGATTTGATGTGATTTTAATAACACTTCAGCCATTTTATCAGAGTCATAGACATTCATCTGACAACCAAAGGTTTTGATGTATAACTTCATTTACTATTGAGATTCGAATTTGTTGAATTAGTGTCAATTTATCATTTTTACTTGTCATATTCCAGTTGTGGCACACTGTTAAAATAGTAAATAATTAATATCGAAGCAAATAGACTTTTATCAGTTTGGTTGAAGTTAAAACCAGAATAACATAGCAAAAACAGATAGTTAGTTATTTTAATAATACGAATTAGACAAATATATCGATGCCACTCACTAACTTTACCCATTTAAACGTTGCAATAATATTTCCTAAGCTGTTGATATTACTTAATAATTTTTTAAAACCAATTAAGCTAATTAACAAAAGTGTGATCCATGCACATTTTTTAAGCCGTTGGTTTAGTATATTTTATATAAATGACACTTTTTTATTCAATTAACATAGATTAATCTATATTACTTAAGTTACTGATATAAAACTAATTTAACTAGCCAAGAAGGGACGCTTGTCTTCATAATCAGATCCAATGATTAATAGAACAAGATATGAGCGCACCAGAACAACCACAATCTCTCAATACCGAAATTGACAGTGTTACAACTGATTCATTTTTGAAGTACTTTGGCTTCTCGGATCACCCTTTTTTAAATTCCAGTAATCCTGAATACCAGTATATCAGTAGAACTCACCGACAAGCGAAATCGCATTTAGAGTACGCTATGCAAATTCCAGATGGTGTTTCAATTGTTACCGGTGATTATGGCACTGGTAAAAAAATGCTTATTCAAGATTCCTTATCGAATCAGGACGATAGTATCTGTGTCATTGAAATAAAATCATCTCCAAAGGATGAACTGGATTTATTAAAAACTATCGTAACATCCCTCGGTAAACAATTTTTAAATCCGGATAAGGAACAGTTATTAAATATAATTTATGAGCGGGTACTAGAACAACAAGCCCTATCAAGCAAAATCATTTTAATTCTTTATCAAGTGCAGGATTATAACGTTGAAACTCTGGAACAGATTCGAAATTTATCGGATATAAAAATAAATAATCAACGAACAATCAATGTATTATTGTCAGGTAATCCTGAGCTATATAAACACCTGGACGAATTACAGATGAGTCAATTAACTCGTCGAGTTCGGTATCGAATACACATTAACACTCTAAATGAATCCGAAACCTACGAATACATATTACACCGATTAAATGTTGCCGGTTGCAATGATCCTACTTTATTCAGCTCCAGTGCTATTGATTACATTTATCACACTAGTTCGGGACATCCAAAATATATTAATGAATTATGCAGTTTTTCACTTATCAGAGCATTTGTGGAACATAAAAGTATTATTGACCTTGAGCTTGTTAAAAAAGCAGGTGATGAATTACAGAAACATCCAAAAGAACATAAAATAGTTGAAAAACTCAAGAATTACCAAAATTCAATTCAAATGCTAACAAAATCTCGCCCCAAGTTTATGCTATATCTAAAAGGTAATTTTTTAGGTGAATATTCTTTACTTGATTCAATAATTACAATTGGTCGAAGTAAGGATAATGATATTTATATTGACGATCCCAGAATTAGTCGTTACCACGCGACTATTAGTACTCAAAATGACGTAACCGTTATTAAGGATTTGGATAGTACTAACGGTATTTTTGTTAATAAGGTAAATACCCGATTATCCACAATTGAAGATGATGACGTCATACAGATTGGAATACACCAAATAAAAGTCGTTCACAAAATTAAATTTGTGAATAAAGAAGATGAGTTCGAAAAAACCCGGAAATCTATTAGTGATACTATCGAAACCTATTTAACAAATGTCGATAAAATTCTCAAATCTGTCCCTTAAGTAAACTGTACCTAAAAAAAAGGCGTATCGATAAAGATACGCCTTTTTAATGATATTTAATAACTAGTCATTAAACAACAAGCGGAACAATCAACAGCGCTACAATATTCATAATCTTAATCAAAGGATTAATTGCAGGACCCGCTGTATCTTTGTATGGATCACCAACGGTATCGCCCGTTACTGCAGCTTTATGAGCTTCAGAGCCTTTACCACCATAATTATCATCTTCGATATACTTCTTGGCATTATCCCATGCACCACCACCGGTAGTCATTGATATGGCAACAAATAAACCGGTTGCTATCGAGCCTACCAGTAAACCACCCAAGGCTTGTGCACCAAGTGTTAAACCAACAACAATAGGAACAGCAACAGGAAGTAATGACGGTAATATCATTTCTCTAATCGCTGATTTTGTTAACATATCAACAGCAGTTGAATAATCCGGTTTTTCAGAGTAATCCATAATTCCCGGTTTTTCTTTAAACTGACGTCTAACTTCAATAACCACAGATCCTGCAGCACGACCAACAGCTTCCATCGCCATTGCACCAAACAGATAAGGTACTAAGCCACCAAGAAATAAACCGATAAGTACCATGTGATTGGATAAATCAAATGTCATTACTTGATGTGTAAGGTGTTCAATTTCGCGAGTGTAATCCGCAAACAACACTAATGCCGCTAACCCGGCTGAACCAATTGCATATCCTTTGGTTACAGCTTTGGTTGTATTACCAACAGCATCCAGCTCATCTGTTTTCTTACGAACATCTGCTTCCAGATTAGCCATTTCAGCGATACCACC
>JBGMRJ010000119.1:5057-7876 GCA_048061315.1 Gammaproteobacteria bacterium | reverse complement strand
TGAAAAAAACAATCCAGCGCACCATTTTTAACCGGGTAACTTGTTACTGTTGTCATGCCAAGCTCAAAATCCAGATTTCGATCGGCCAGTAAAATGCCAACCTGCCAGCCACGCAAATGTAATTTAATTAATTTTCCGATATTAGAATATAATTCAGGCATCCGACTAACACTGCCAATACGTTTACCGTAGGGTGGGTTACTAATCATTAATCCGGCAGTAACGTCTTTTAATTGAAAATCCCTTAAACCTAAATGTTTAACCTGTATGTAATCCTGCAATCCAATGCGTGCAATATTGTCGATAGCAACTTGAACCATTTTTTGATTAGCATCATAGCCAATAATCTCGGGACATTTTTTTAAACCGATGTCGCGACGTTCAGCAGCCTCGGTAAGCAGTGACTCAAATATGGCCGTATCATGTTGCTTCCATTTACTAAATCCAAAAACCTCTCGATTTAATCCGGGCGCAATATCGGCGGCCATCATCGCGGCTTCGATTAAAAAACTCGCCGAACCGCACATAGGGTCGAGACAGGCACCACCCGATTTTGCAATTGTCGGCCAGTTGGCATTAAACAATAATGCCGCCGCAAGATTCTCTTTTAAAGGTGCCAGCCCGGCTTCAGTTCGATAAGCACGTTTATGAAGACTCTCACCCGACAGATCAAAGCTGACGGTGAGCTGGTTCTTAAACAGATACAACATGATTCGGATATCGGGATTTTCAGTATCAATATTGGGGCGTTCACCACAATTAGTACGAAATTGGTCTACGATCGCATCTTTTGCCTTCAGAGCCGCATAGTGACTATTGTTGATTTTAGAACGAACAATATTACAATGGATGGCAATCGAACAATCAACATCAAAATGTTCTAACCAGTTAATAGCCTGAATTTGATCGTATAAATCCTGTTCTGTCTTAACTTCATGCTGGTGTAATTCAAGAAAAACCCGGTTTGCGACTCGCGACCATAAACATACCCGGTATGCATCCTCTAAATTACCGTCAAAATAAATACCTGCTTTTGATTGTCGGCCAGCTTTAATGCCGATAGTTAGTAACTCTTCACTTACATTGCCAACCAGGGCAGGACTACAACTAATAAAAAATGATTTTGACACGCCCTGAAACCCCGAATATTGAATACTTGGCTATTATATAAGGTATCCGGTAAGAAATGGTTATTGAAGCCTGCTCAGTTAAAACAATATTGGGGATCTATTAACCACATAAAAATCATGCTTTAAAAAATACAACAACTGCCGATTTAGTTCTATAACAATTACAAAATTGAATCACATTATGAACAGTAATTCATTTAGCGACATTAATCCCGGTGATCTACCATCCCCTCCTCAGGCGACACTCAATATCGTGCATGCTTGCGCAGATGAGTCAGTTTCAAATAAACAATTATCCGACCTGGTCATTAGTGACTTAACGCTCACTGCCGAATTATTACGCCTGGTGAATTCTTCATTTTTTGCTCTTGGCACTGAAGTGTCATCGATTAACAAGGCAATTAATATTATAGGTCATCGCACACTCAGAAACATGGCGCTTTGCATTGCAGTACGTGATGCGATTAATTCTGATATTTTTGCAGATTTTGACACTGACTCGTATTGGCGTGATTCACTACTGCGTGCAGTCAGTGCCCGACATATCGGTGTTAAATTGAAATTTGATGCTGATGATTGTTTTACCGCAGGCTTGTTACAAGATTTTGGTGTGATGGTGTTGTTTCATCTTAATGCCGATAAAATGCAGCAATGGAGTAAGTTAAGACTTAAAACACCATTGGAACGTTACGACACTGAACAAAAGCTATTTGGTTACACGCATGATCAAGTCATGGAAGTGTTAGGTAAAGCCTGGTCATTACCCGATGATTTAACCGATGCAATTAGCAACCACCATAGTTGTACTGAAAATGAAAACACAACGCCACAATTGTGTAATATCCTGCACTGCTCAGACTGGATAGCAGCAGTATTTAGTGCTGACAATAAATCCGATGTATTAACTGAAAGTACGAAAATCATAGAAAATTTACTGCATCTACCCTCGGAAGAAGTAGATGAATTAATGAAAGAGATTCCGGAACAAGTGGCACAAGCATCAAATGCCTTAGGCTTGCACATTAAAATTGATCTCGATTTTGAACAAGTAATGCGCGAAGCCAATGAAAAACTGGCTGTCGATAATTTATCGTATCAAGAGCTAACCTGGAAACTGGAACATACCTTACAAGAACGTGATCGATTATCCAAAGAGTTAAATCGTGAATTATTTTTAGCCCGTGAAATTCAAACAAGCCTGCAACCAAAGGAAAGAGAAAAAACATTTCCAATAGCGGGAATCAATATTTCAGCTAAAGAATTGTCTGGTGATTTTTATGATTTTATCGAACTAAAAAATGGTGATATCTATTTTAATATTGCCGATGTTTCCGGAAAAGGTATGCATGCAGCAATGCTGATGTCCAAAGCTTGTGGCTTATTTCGCTGTCTCGCTAAAAAGGTATCCAAACCGGAGCAATTATTATCCATCATTAATTCCGAACTGTGTGAAACCAATATTAAAGGGATGTTTATCACAATGATAGCCGGTGTTTATCACCCTAAGGATAAAATAATTGAGATCATAAATGCAGGAAACCCGCCAGGATTATTAATTAATAAATCAGGTAAGGTTAAAAAAATTGATGCGCTAACAATTCCGCTGGGAATAATCGAAGACTGTGATTTTCCAGTGCAAACATTTTCATTAAAAGATTCTGCTCTGTATTTATATACCGATGGCGTATC
>JBGMRJ010000119.1:1462-4957 GCA_048061315.1 Gammaproteobacteria bacterium | reverse complement strand
TGCAAACATTTTCATTAAAAGATTCTGCTCTGTATTTATATACCGATGGCGTATCCGAAGGAAAACTGCCCAATAAAAAAGAAATCGGTATTGAGGGTCTAACAGCTTTAATTTTACAAACCACGAAACTTGAAAAAAGTGAACGACTGAATAAAATTATCTCTGTATTTGATAAAAAATCATCCTTACATGATGATATTACGATGATGATCATTGAAGGATAATAATATTTTGAATGTACTATCACAGAAAACATTTCATTCAAGTTCAAATGAACTAAAAGATGTTCGGGATCAAATTCGTGACATTTGTGAAAAACAAAATATCAATAAAACCATTACCGAAAATATAATATTGGCAGTCAATGAAGCCTGTATGAACATTATTCAACATGGATATGAGAATGACCCAAAGAATGAGTTTTCAGTATTAGTTGCAATAGCAGATAATGATAATAAAAAAGAACTTGTGATTAAATTAATTGATCATGCAAAAAAAATTGACCCATCTAAAATTAAATCTCGAGAATTAGATGATATTAAACCCGGTGGTATCGGTGTTCATATAATTCATAAGCTGATGGATAGTGCAGTTTATTTAGATGATGAGAAAAACACCGGAAACATACTCGAGCTACGTAAAATTATATAGGCAGATTATGACATATGAAACTGTAAAAAAAGAGGCTTACACTATCATTCTGCTAACAGATGATGTTGATATGTCGTCATCGAGTATTGCACGAAAACAGATTCTTGATGCCCTGTCTAAAAGTGAAAATGTAATGGTCGATTTATCCAAAGTAACCTACATTGATAGTTCAGGAGTAGCAAGTTTGGTAGAAGGTTTTCAAACAGCAAAATCTAAAAAATGTAATTTCTATTTAATTGGCGTTAGCGAGGCAGCCATGATGGTATTCAAACTGGCAAGACTGGATAAAGTATTTCCCATTTTTGATACTTTTGAACAGGCATTAAAAAACTAAAACCCATGTCTGAATATATAAAAAAAAATAATCCTTATTTATTTGTTGATAAAATTGGTCGTAAAACGGTTCTATTTGTAGAAGAATTTGGTTACGTTTTTGCCACGTTATACGAATCGATTTACTGGCTACTATTAGGCCACAAAAAACAGCAACGCGTTAAATTAACTTCAATTACTCAAGAAATAAAATCAATTGGCGTTGATGCGATACCCATAATCTCAATACTCACTTTCGCCATTGGAATCATGCTCGCAATTCAGGGAATCGAAACACTAAAAACATTTGGTGCTGAATCTCAAGTTATTATCGGGATAGCGTTATCAATAACCCGAGAATTTTCACCCCTGATTATCTGTATTTTAGTGGCAGGTCGTTCGGGCTCGGCTATTACTGCCAAAATCGGTTCAATGAAAGAATCACAGGAAATTGATGCGCTCAGAGTAATGGGGATCAATCCGGTACGCTATCTGGTATCACCAATTGTTATCGCTATGATAATAGCAGTGCCCAGCCTGGTAATACTGGGCGATTTTATGGGGTTGCTCGGTGGCGGCGTTTATACTGCATTTGAATTAAATATAAGCTTACACACCTATATGCAGCGCACTTTGGATTTTTTAAGTGTTGATGATATTCGACAGGGTTTAATTAAAGGTTTTGTATTTGGAATTCTAATTGCTTTAATTTCCTGCGTTAATGGATTTTTAGTATCCGGTGGCGCTGAAGGGGTTGGTAAGGCAACGACACGATCCGTTGTTTTATCGATTAGCGCCATCGTGATAACGGATATGATTTTTACTTTTTTGTTAAATCGCTAAACTCGAAAATGATGACTACTGACACTACTACAATAGACAATGCCATTAACGTTACAAATCTGGTCACTCATTATGGTACCCGACAAATTTTAAACGACGTTAGCATGTCAGTTCTGGATGGTGAAATCATGATTATCATGGGTGGTAGTGGCTCAGGTAAGAGTACCATCCTGCGACACATGCTCGCCTTAGAAACACCAACATCCGGACACATTTCACTTTTAGGCAAGGATATCACTCGCTGCAGTTATCATGACTTACAACAATTACGCCGTAAAATGGGCGTTGCATTTCAAGGTGGCGCACTCTTTGGCTCGTTAACCGTTGGCGAAAATGTCATCCTGCCATTACGGGAACATACCAACCTTGATGAAAATACCATGAAGATAATGAGCCGCATGAAACTGGAAGTAGTCAATCTAGCTGGCTTCGAAAATTTAATGCCCTCCGAATTATCCGGTGGCATGATTAAGCGTGTTGCATTAGCCCGAGCAATTGTGATGGATCCAAAATTATTATTTTTTGATGAACCTTCAGCAGGGCTGGATCCAGTGGCCGCTGTCGAACTGGATGATTTAATTTTACAACTTCGTACGGCTATGAACATGACCATCGTGGTGGTCACTCACGAACTGGAAAGTGCCTACAAAATAGCGGACCGAATCACGGTGTTAGATCAGGGTGATATATTGATTTCAGACACCGTGGCAACAGTCAAAAATTCAGACAATGAACGCATTCAGGATTTATTGCATCGACGTGCACGAAAAGAAAATACTGATCATGAAGATTACTTAAACCGATTAACACATTAAAATAATAATATGAAACAGGATAATATAAATTACTTTTACGTTGGCAGTTTTGTTTTGATCATGCTGGCACTGCTGGTCGTTACACTAGTGCAAATCACCGGAAGGACAGAAAGAACGGTTGAATACTTCGCGTATTATAATGCGATCACCGGCATTAAAAATGGCACCACAATTACCTTTGGTGGCTACAATATTGGTTATGTTAACAAAGTTACACCCATTAATACTAAAGATAAAGGCACTAAATTCAAAGTTGCCTTATCAATACGGCGAGACTGGAATATACCCTCTGATAGTTACGCCAGTATCGTACAACCCAACCTGTTATCCGAAAATCAAATTGAAATAACCGAAGGTAAAGCCACCGAGCCTCTAAATGAAGGTGATACAATCGCCAGTAAAGATGCCATTAGTTTGTCCAAAATATTTGGTGATTTATCTGCTGATATTAAACCGTTACTCAGTAATTTAAATTCCGGTCTCGGTGTTGTTAGTACTGACTTGGCCGTTAAATTTCCCCAAATTACAGATAACGTCAATACGCTATTACAAAGCTTACAAAAAAATTCAGAACAACTTGCTGTTTTAACGACAAAAGCACGTACTGATAAAATGTTAAATGTTATCAATAACGCCGATGATATATCAAAAAACCTGTTACAGGTCTCTAAACGATTTATTCAAACCGAGAAAAAACTGAGTGAGCTAATCAATACCAGCCATAATCTTGTTACTGAAAACAAACAGGAGTTAAAAGCATCAATCATGGGATTAACCAATACCCTAACCACATTATCAGAAAATGTTGATGCTATTATAGATAATATCGATGCTGCATCGCGCAACATGAATGAATTCACCAGGCAAATTCGTA
>JBGMRJ010000119.1:0-1362 GCA_048061315.1 Gammaproteobacteria bacterium | reverse complement strand
GATAATATCGATGCTGCATCGCGCAACATGAATGAATTCACCAGGCAAATTCGTAATAACCCTTCAATCATTCTCAGTGGCGAAACACCTGAAGATTTATCGGAGACCCAATAATGCGTTTATTCAGTCGAGATAAAATATCCCTTATAACTATATTAATCGTTACAGTATTTTTAACTGCTTGCTTTGGAGGCAGTGCCCATATCCCTGACGATCATTATTATCGTTTACCCGAACTCAAAGGTGAAAAATTAGCCAGCCCGATTTTATCTGGAACCCTAAGCGTTAAAAAAGTAATTACGCATGGTATTTATGGTGAACGCACACTAATCTACACTGACAAAAATAATAATATTAAATTAAACCGCTACCATTACCATCATTGGGAAAAATCACCTTCATCCTTAATTCAGGACAACCTTGTGCAATATTTAAAAACTATCGGTATAGCGCACCACGTCATATCCTATAGCCAAAATACCAACCCCGATTATTTATTAGAAGCCGAATTAATAACCCTGCATCGTGAAATAACATCAACAGGCAGTATCGCCGTTATTTCAATTGACATTCGTCTTTACAATAAATCCAATAATTCCATTTACATCAACAAGCGCTACCACAGTAATTTAACCGCAAAATCAAACAAATTAGTAGACACTATAAAAGCGTATAGTGAAGGATTACACAATATTTATGATGAGCTCATATCAGATTTACAAAATGAAAATTTCAGATCGGTTAATTAATTCTATTCATTAGAATTTTCTATTACTGAAGAACTCGAAGCTAATAATTTATCAATTTTCTTTGCTGAGACTATATAGCGAAGTTTTCCACCCGTTAGAATTGTATCAAATGGATAACACGTTACTAATGTAATTTTAGAAGATTGCCCCTGATCGATAAATAAAGCATCATCAACTGACACTATCTCGGTATTATTGACACGGTATTTAATTATCTCTCCTTTGGTGT
Source organism: Gammaproteobacteria bacterium (assembly GCA_048061315.1). GTDB lineage: Bacteria > Pseudomonadota > Gammaproteobacteria > UBA6429 > Thiohalophilaceae > CAYQUC01. Next base: position 384 of record JBGMRJ010000119.1, on the reverse strand, counting down.
TTTGAATTTCAATTTCATCCTCAATTTTAATATTGCGTAAAAATGCGAAATGGGTATCTCGGTGACCACTAATAATACTGGTACCGTCTACTCCGGGTAAATCTGTACCAAACCGGTATCCGGGTCCAAAAGCCAGAGTACGGCCATTATCACCAGCCAGAATATATAAAGTGGTATTCGTGCTATTAACTGTTAACTTTGCCACTGGCCAGGTATCCGCCCATGACCAGGGTTTTACGTGAGACTCACCTTGCAATGTTTTATCCCAGGCACTTTCAATTAAATATTGTGCCAGTATTGCTTTGGCATAAATATAACCGCCCTGCCCCAACTGTTGCACAGATAGAAGTAATAATAGAATCAGAAATAACTTAACGGTTATTC
>JBGMRJ010000118.1:0-8010 GCA_048061315.1 Gammaproteobacteria bacterium | reverse complement strand
AAATACAGAATAAACAATTTCAGAATTTCTTGACCTTGTTTGCTCTCAATGCGAATATCTTTTAACAATAAAAAAATCAGGGAAAAATTCAACATGAGCGAGTTATGGCTTGTACTAAGCAGTTACCCAACCAGTATTTATACTGTAATTCTCGGTGTGTTGTTGATCTTTTGGCTATTTGCGATTATTGGTGCATTGGATATGGATATCATTTCAATTGATGCCGATATTGATTTTGATGCCGATATTGAAATTCCTGGCTTTGTTGGATTAATGCACACTCTCGGTTTTTTAGGTGTGCCAATCACGATTGTATTAAGTGTATTAATTTTCTTATCATGGATTTTTACGTATCTTGTCGCAACATACGTTCTACCATTGATACCCGGTGATCTATTAAAAATACTATTAGGTACCGTAACACTGATTGCGAGTTTTATAGTAGCAATACCGATAACAACAAAAATAGTGGCGCCACTACGTAAAATGGCCATAGTCAATCAGGCCAGGTCAAATAAAAGTTTTGTGGGTTATGAGTGCAAAGTAAAATCACAAACAGTTGATCAGGAGTTCGGCCAGGGTTTTATTGAAGATGGTGGTGCGGGATTAAACGTTCGTATCCGCGCAAAAATCCCTAATGACTTTAAAAAAGGTTCAATGGTTCGCATCATACACTATGAAAGTGATGGCAATTATTATGAAGTCCTATCCGAACAGGAATTTAAAGATTACTAAAACAAATTTTAATAAACAGAATCAAGAATAACTAATTCAAGAATAATCAATTTAGGAGTAACTAATGGAATTTATTATCCTGGCTATCGGAATAGCCGCGTTTTTACTAATCGGTATATTTTTTCTTTATGCCAGCTTTTATAAAAAAGTGGATCAGGGTTACGCCATGATTGTAAACACTTTAAAAGCAGAACCGGATGTTACCTTTACCGGACGATTAGTCATCCCGGTGATTCACCGAAAAGAAATAATGAACATCTCATTAAAAACCATTGAAATTGATCGCCGCGGTAAAGACGGTTTGATTTGCAAAGACAATATTCGAGCTGATATTAAAGTAGCATTCTTTGTACGCGTTAATAAAACCAGTGAAGATGTGTTAAAAGTGGCACAGGCAATCGGCTGTAGTCGCGCATCCGATCAGGAAACCCTCGAAGAATTATTCAGCGCTAAATTTTCAGAAGCATTAAAAACAGTCGGTAAACGACTCGACTTCATTGACCTCTACCAAGAACGTGATAAATTTCGAGATGATATCGTTAAAGTGATTGGTGAAGATATTAATGGATATGTCCTCGAAGATGCCGCGATTGATTATCTCGAGCAAACACCGATAGAAAGTCTGGACCAGGATAATATCCTCGATGCACAGGGTATTCGTAAAATTACCGCATTAACCGCAATCGAACACATAAGCACTAATGAACTGCGTCGCGATGAACAAATGAAAATCAAGAAAAAAGACGTAGAAACAGAAGAAACCATGTTTGAGCTAGAACGTCAGCGCGCCGATGCCGAGGCCAAACAAAAACGTGAAATCGCCAGTGTTAACGCTCGTGAAGTAGCCGAGACTCAAAAAATTCAGTCTGAAGAGCTATTAAAATCAGAACAAGCCCGTATTAAAACCGAACAGGAAGTTGCAGTTCAAGAGCAAAATAAACAACGCGAAATTGATGTTGCTAATTTAAATCGACAACGTGTGGTGGTTACCGAGAAGGAACGGGTTCAACGCGCACAACAATTAGAGGAAGTCGACCGTCTACGAGCAGTTGAACTCGAAACAATTGAAAAAGAAAAGGCGCTCGAAATTGAGCGTAAAAATATTGCCGATATTATTCGAGAACGGATCTCGGTTGATAAAACAGTGGCAATTGAAGAAGAAGAAATTGAAAAAGTTCGAGTGGTAGCACTAGCCGAGCGCGAAAAACAAGCATTGATCATAACAGCCGAAGCCAATGCACAAGGTGCATTGGTTAAAGAAATAAAGGCTGCAGAAGCAGATGAAATAAAAGCAACACATAAAGCTAAAGAAGAATTAGTGCTTGCCGAAGGCCGGTTCAAAGCCGCAGAGCACGATGCCGAATCCAAGAAAAAAGAAGCCGAAGGTATGGAAGCAGTCGAAGCAGCAGTAGGGCTTGCCGAAGCAAAAGTACAGGAAGCCAAAGCCGATGCCGATGAAAAATCCGGTCTTGCCGAAGCCAAAGTAATGGAAGAAAAATTATTTGCTCAGGCAACAGGTGATGAGAAAATTGGTCTGGCCGCAGTAAAAATAAAAGAAGCCGATGCCGCTGCAATTAAAGTTCTGGGTGCCGCCGAAGCGAGCACCATTGCAGACAGGTTTGATGCCGAAGCGCAAGGTCTTGAGAAAAAATTCGTCGCGATGAAACACATGGATGACGATACCCGCAGCCATGAAGAATTTCGGATGAACCTGGATTTAAGTCATGAACAAATTATGAAACGCATTGATGCCAATGTGGATATCGCACACGATCAAGCAGAAGTTCTCGCAACAGCATTGGGCGATGCTAATATTGATATCGTTGGTGGTAATGGCGATTATTTTGAAAAATTTGTTAATGCCCTGGCCGTAGGTAAATCAATAGACGGTGTCGCTGATAAAAGTAGAATTGTAACCAAAGCAATTGAAGGTCACATGAATGGCGATGAAAGTATCATTGGTGATATCAAAGAAATCGTGTCCGGTTTGGGTGCAGGTAGTGGTAACTTACAAAATTTATCAGTCAGTGCATTTTTATCTCATGTGATGAAAAATGGAACTAGTGAACAACAAAATTTGGTGAAAAAACTAATGGATAGTTCTTCTAAATAACAAACGAAAAGCAGCAGATTATAATTATTTAATAAGGACGATACATTGGTTAGCAATAATACCGATCAAAACAGTGAAGTTGAACAGGCTGTAGCAGAAGGTGGCGCTTATGAACTCATTCGAAAGCGTCTTGACGATCAGGCAACAAATCTTGATACCCTGTCACGACAATTAAACGCAGATCGTTTAACAGAATTTGGTGATACTTCGATGGGGCTGGTCGGGCGTGTTAGAGTTCGCACTGAAAATAATTGTATTGCCCGGGATGTTGTGCAGGTAAATGATTATTTATTATTTGGTTATAATGTTTTTATTGGTCTTAAAACACAAACAGCAGTAAATGATGTTTTTGAGTTGTATCAACTTAATAAACAACAAGAGACCTTTTCGATTGAGGCAAGCGATGTCAGCGGTACTTTTCTGGATGATGACAATTTTAAAAAAGATTTTTCAGAATTATACAGCTATTATAAAAACACCCATCTTTCAAAATTACGCACCACCCATAATCGATTATTGGCTTTTTTCCAAATTGGTGAAAATACTGATGATGTTCGTGTTTTTCGCTGGTCACTGGAAAAAAATAATAAAATAAAATACATAGACGATCGTGGTGAACGGGAATATCAATCACCACCGGCATACGATTTTGACTGGACCGAGACAAGCCGCGATGATCACATCGGGGGCAACCATCCTCACATCAGTATTTTAAATGAGATCTTCATTGAAACAGTGGGCGGTAATCTAACCGTTAAACTCGAAGATAATACCGAAGATGGCCTCGGTATTTATCAGGAACCAGTGGACGATAAAACACAATCGCTAGCCGATGCCTCAATTCAGTTTACCCGGCTAGGGTCGTTGATTTTATTAAAAATTTTACCCTATAAGGAAAAACACTGGCGCTATCTGGTTTTTAACAGTCTCACCAATAGTGTCAGCCGTATCGATTCAATTGCCGATGCCTGCATACAACTACCGGAAGACCACGGCATTATTTATCCTGGTGGCTATTATTTGCAAAGTGGTGAAACTAAAGATTTTGGACACGATGCTCAAGGCATGGCGTATGAGCGCATGATTCGTTCACCCAATGGTGAAGATGTGTTGTATCTGTTTTATCGTGAACAGGAAGGTAAGGTTGGTTTATTCAATTACAATATGATTCGAAAAGAATTATCGACGCCACTATACGGCCATGGCTTCTGTTTATTCGATGATGGTCAGGCAGTATTATTCTCGTCAGATTCCGATGAACCCGCTCGCAATCACCCGATGCAGATTTGGCAAACGCCTTTTTTTAGTTCTGATTATGTGCATCAGCAACCACAACAACAAACCTTCCTGGGGAATATTGGTAATGCCGAACTCGTGCGAGCGATATCTGAGATGTACAGTCTGGTGCGCAGTGTCCGCGAACAAACGGCATCAACTGTATTGTATGAAAAATTAATTCAGGACTGTGGTAAATTATTTGATAATTATTATTGGCTGGATGAGCCGCAATTAAAAAATCTAACCGCGCAGGTTAAAGAAATTCAAATCACGGCTGAATTGGTTATTGATGAATTTGAAAAAGTCGAGAGTATTCGCGCTAAAGCTAACGAGGCAATAAATCAGGCCGAGTCTGCACAAAAAGAATTATTGCGTTCCATTGGTCAGAGTGACTGGAAATCACCAGAGAGTTTTATAACCGCACTGGACAAAATTCGCCATGCTCGCGGTCATCTGGTAACCATTAAAGAAATTCGTTATATCAACATGGCTCGAATAGCCGAATTGGACAATGCACTAGAACAGCAACAACAAAGCTTAAGTCGTAATACCGTGCGGTTTTTAAGCCAGAAAAAAGCCTTTGATGCTTATACTGATAAAGTAACTGATTTACAGCAGCAGATTCCCGACATTAAAACCGTAGCAGAATTAACACCCATGGTCGACAATCTCGATAATATGAGCGCCGGTCTGGATTTATTAAATGAAGTTCTGGCGAGCCTAAAAGTTGATGATGCTACGGTGCGAACACAAATAATAGAATCCATTTCTGAAGTTTACAGTAAGCTCAATCAAACCAAAGCAAAAGCCCGAAATCATCTAAAAGAATTAGGAACCGGTGAATCGATTGCCGAGTTTGGCGCACAGTTTATGTTATTTTCACAGAGCATAACCAATGCCTTAGGGCTTGCCACAACACCGGATGATTGTGATGAGCAATTGTCACGCTTACTGGCGCAGCTGGAAGATCTTGAAAGCAAGTTTAGCGAGCACGATGAATTTTTAGCCGACATTATCAGCAAACGCGAAGAAGTGTATGAATCGTTTGAATCCCATAAACAGGCATTATTGGATGAACAACAACGCCGCATTCACAACCTCGCAACAGCAGCAGAGCGAATTTTAAAAGGCATACAACGGCGCACCGAACGTTTTACCGATCCGGATGAAATCAATACTTATTTCGCATCCGATACCATGGTGGCAAAATGCCGTGAGTTATCCAGTCAACTACGTGACATTGGTGATAGTGTTCGTTCAGATGATATTGATAGCCAGTTAAAATTAGCGAAAGATCAATCTATCCGGGCTCAACGTGATAAACAGGATATTTTTGAGAGTGGCGGTAGTGTTATCAAACTTGGCCGTCATCGTTTTAGTGTTGCTACCCAAACTGTTGATCTGACCATTGTACCCAAAGATGATGCATTATCGCTGCACTTAACCGGAACAGATTATTTTGATCCAATTGAAGATGAAAAATTATTAAATTTACAGTCGTATTGGAATCAATCATTAATATCAGAAACGAATGAGGTTTACCGTTCTGAATTTCTGGCGGCCTCAATATTGTCCGCCGCAGAATCACAGCAAGAGCAACTCGATATGGAGCTATTAAACCAGGCGAATAAGACTGAAAATGAATTATTAACTGTGGTTAAAAAATTTGCCGCAACGCGTTATCAGGAAGGTTATGAAAAAGGTATTCACGACTACGATGCGGTAAAAATATTACAGGTGTTATTATCAATTCGTGACAAGGCCGGTTTATTACGTTACCCACCGCGTTTGAGAGCATTAGCAATTTTATTCTGGGTGAATCACGCTGAGGATAACCCACAATCGCTTGAATACCGATGGCAGTCACGTTCTCAAAGTGCCGAGTTATTACAAAAAACGTTTAAAACCAATGAAGCATATCAGAAAATTAAGCAGGAATTATTTGCAAACATGCTCGATTATTTTAATCGTTTTGATATGGCGTTATCTAAACAAGATTGCATTTTAGCAGCTGAATACCTGTCTTACGAATTAACCGAACAAAAATTAGTATTTAAAGTGAGTCAATACGGAATGGCATTAGCGAGCGGATTAGAAACCCAGCTTAAGCGAATCAAACATTTAACACAATATCAAAAAACGCTGGATGATTTAAAGGCCGCACCCGATAAACAATGGGCTTTAGTTGAATCCTGGTTAGAAGGCTATATTACATTTAATGAGAGTAATGCTGTTTCCAGATTTATTCCCGAAGCCATTATCATCATGTTAACCAAAGATACTGTTAAACTAAATGTCCAAAAAGTGGATCTGCAAAACACCATATCCGATCTAATGGGCGATCATAAACTTATCACACAGCAATCAATGACCGTGGCCCTGGATGAATTTACCAGCCGCTTAAATCACCATCAAAATCATATTGTTCCGGAGTTTCATGCATTTTTAAATATTCGACAAAATATTGTTGATCGTGAGCGTGATAACTTACGCCTTGAGGATTTCGTGGCTCGCCCCTTAAGTTCTTTTGTGCGTAATAAATTAATTAACGATGTTTACTTACCCTTGATTGGCGATAATCTTGCAAAACAAATGGGCACCATTGGTGAAAACAAGCGCACCGATTTAATGGGATTATTATTATTAATTTCACCACCGGGTTATGGCAAAACCACATTAATGGAATACGTGGCAAACCGAATGGGTTTGATTTTTATGAAAATTAATTGTCCCTCCCTTGGCCACGATGTTCATTCACTGGATCCGCAACAAGCACCTAATGCCACTGCCCGTCAGGAGCTTGATAAATTAAATCTGGGTTTTGAAATGGGTAATAATGTCATGATTTATCTCGATGACATTCAGCATACCCATCCTGAATTCCTGCAAAAATTTATATCATTGTGTGATGGTTCGCGCCGTATTGAAGGCGTATGGCGTGGTAAAAGTAAAACCTATGATCTGCGCGGCAAAAAACTCTGTGTTGTGATGGCCGGAAATCCATATACTGAATCGGGTGAAACATTTAAAATTCCCGATATGTTGGCCAATCGTGCTGATATTTATAATCTCGGTGATGTGCTCAGTGGTCGCGAGAAACAATTTTCCTTGAGTTATATCGAGAACTGTTTAACTTCGAATGCGGTTTTATCACCGTTAGCAACTCGCAGTATGGAGGATGTTTACAAGTTAATCCGCATGGCCGAGGGTGAAAATATCCCCAATACCGATTTGGAACACAGTTACAGTGGTGCCGAGATAAATGAAATCACCACGGTATTAAAGAAGCTGTTAAAAATACAACAAGTGGTTCTTAAAGTGAACCAGCAATATATTTACTCAGCAGCACAAGATGATAAATACCGAGTCGAGCCATCATTTAAATTACAGGGTAGTTACCGTAATATGAATAAAATGGCCGAAAAAATCAGTGGTGTGATGAATGATAAAGAACTCAATAATTTAATTCAGGATCATTACCTCGGAGAAGCACAAACATTAACAACCGGAGCCGAGGAGAATTTATTAAAATTAGCCGAGCTCAATGATAATCTGGACGAAAAGCAACAAGCGCGTTGGCAACAAATAAAAGATGACTATACCCGAATTCAAAGTATGGGTGGTGACAATGCCGATTCTGCGACCAAACTTGCCAGTCAGGTATCCAAGATTAGCGCTAATCTAAATGCCATTCAAAATGTATTGCAAGAAAATCTGCAAGGTAAAAACGATCAGCAGTCGTTACAGTCGATTGGTTCAGAATTAAAAAATATGAGCAATTTAATACAACAAGCACAATTAAATGTTGAAGTGATTAATCAACCGGTGCCCGGAATGGACAAGGTATTACACTCGATGGCCGATGCAATCACAACTTCATTACT
>JBGMRJ010000117.1:4992-8023 GCA_048061315.1 Gammaproteobacteria bacterium | reverse complement strand
TTTGCTGTTTTACACGCGGTTATCGCCTGATCTATTAATAACTTCACTGCCGGATTTCGTTCATCAAACATCGCCGCAACCAGACTGGAATCGCGATCCAGACCGAGCGTTAATTGTGTTAAATCATTTGAACCGATAGAGAAACCGTCAAAGAATTGTAAAAAATCATTTGCTAATAGTGCATTGCTTGGAATTTCACACATCATGATAATGCGTAAATTATTTTCGCCTCGCTTCAAACCATTTTTCTCAAGAATTGCTGTCACTTCGCGAGCTTCATCGACAGTCCGAACAAATGGAATCATTATTTCAATATTCGTTAAACCCATTTCGTTTCGAACTTTTTTAACAGCCTGACACTCAAGTGCAAAACAATCACTAAAAGTAGATGACACATAACGCGATGCGCCACGAAACCCGATCATCGGATTCTCTTCCTGAGGCTCATATAATTTTCCACCAATTAAATGTTCATATTCGTTTGATTTAAAATCAGATAATCGAACAATAACAGGCTTGGGATTAAATGCAGCACCGAGTGTCGCAATGCCTTCGGCCAGTTTATTAACGTAAAAATCAACCGGTGAACTGTAACCCGAAATACGTTCATCAATGACAGTACGAATTTCTTCAGGAATAGAATCATATTCAATCAACGCTTTCGGGTGGATACCAATGGTATTATTAATTATAAATTCAGTGCGTGCCAGACCAACACCATGATTGGGTAAAAATTGAAAATCAAAGGCACGTTCTGGATTTCCAATATTCATCATGATTTTAACTGGAATTTCAGGCATGTTTTGAATATCAAGTTCATTAACTTCATAATCGATTTCACCATCATACACAAAACCGGTGTCTCCTTCGGCACACGACACCGTAACCGTACTATTATTCTTTAATTTTTCAGTTGCATCAGTGGTTCCAACAATGGCCGGAATGCCCATTTCCCGGGCAATTATGGCGGCATGACAGGTTCGGCCACCACGATTGGTTATTATCGCCGCGGCTTTTTTCATAATCGGTTCCCAATCGGGATCGGTCATGTCCGTTACTAACACATCACCTTCATTCACTTTATCAATTTCGGTTATGGATGAAATGATAACTACCGGGCCCTGATTAATTTTTTGACCAACACTGCGACCTTCAATTAAAACAGTGCTACGCTTTTTTATATTATATTGTGTTAATGTTGTTCCCGACTTTTTGCTTTGAACTGTTTCAGGCCGTGCTTGCACAATATATAACTGACCGTCATTTCCATCTTTTGCCCATTCAATGTCCATAGGTTTTTTGTAATGCCGTTCAATAATTAGAGCATATTTGGCAAGTTGCTGTACTTCAGCATCGTAAAGTGAAAATTGCTTTTGATCTTCAATTGCAACATCAACAACCTCGGTTGCCGTTTCAATATTAGCGCCTTTACCAAAAACCATTTTAATGGCTTTAGCACCCAGGGTTCGCTGGATTATGGCTTTTTTGTTATTTGCTAATGCCGGTTTATAAACATAAAACTCATCCGGATTCACCGCCCCTTGCACCACCATTTCACCAAGACCATAAGCTGAGGTAATAAAAACCACTTGATCAAAACCCGATTCGGTATCGAGCGAAAACATCACACCACTACTGGCTAAATCACTGCGGATCATTTTTTGAATACCGGCAGATAATGCAATATCGGTTTGTGAAAAATTTTGATGAATTCGATAACTAATGGCGCGATCATTATACAAAGAGGCGTAAACACTTTTGATTGCCTGAAGTATATTATCCAGGCCCTGTATATTAAGATAGGTTTCTTGCTGCCCGGCAAATGAGGCATCGGGTAAATCTTCTGCAGTAGCGGAGGATCGTACGGCATAAGTACTGTCACCGTATTTTTGTTCTAATTCACTATAGGCAGATTTAATATCAGCGATAAATTCCTCAGAAAAGTTCGCATTCTCAACCCAGGCTCTAACCCTGGCGCCGGCCTTTTGAATTGCGATTATATTATTATCTTGTAAATCGGTTAATTCATTGCGTATCTTGTTAGTTAAATCATTAACCTCGAGAAATTGCTGAAACGCTGCTGAAGTAGTTGCAAAACCACCCGGTACAATGACACCAAGCTCGCTCAACTCAGAAATCATCTCACCTAATGAGGCATTTTTACCACCAACACTAGCAACATCATTAATACCAATATGTTCAAACCAGATTATATTTTCTATTTTATCAGTCAATTATTTTTCCATTTATAAATACTGTCTATAATTTTAGTTTAGGTTACTATAACTAAAAAGGTGAGTAAAAAAATGAAATTTAATATTTATTATATTTCTGATAAAACTGCCATAACGGCTGAAGCCTTTGGTAAAACTTTACTATCCCAATTTGAATCGGTACCATTCAAACAGATAACCTACCGTTTTATTGATGATATTGACAAAGCTCAAAAACTGAGCCATGAAATTGACTCTGATATTCAAAAGTCTGATGGCACTGCCGTTATTTTTAGCACCCTGGTTAATCCTGAATTACGCACAGTAATGGCACAAGCCAACGGCCATTTTATCGACTTATTTGATTTAGTCATTCCAAAACTTGAAAAAATATTTAATAGCACTGCAATACCTCATGCTGGTCTTGCTCATGGAAATGCCAGGGATACTGATTACGAACAACGAATGGATGCTGTTAATTTTGCATTGGTGCATGACGATGGTGTTAGTGTCAACCACTATAACAAAGCAGATATTATTTTAACCGGTGTTTCCCGTAGCGGTAAAACACCAACCTGCCTTTACCTCGCCATGCATTATGGTATTTACGCCGCCAATTTTCCACTGACAGAAGAAACCTTGACTAATGATGTGCTACCAGCTGAGTTACAACAATTCAAATCGCGAGTATTTGCACTCACAATCCAAGCCAATCGTCTGCAAGAGATTAGAGCATCACGACTACCACACTCTCAGTACGCATCATTAAACCAATGTAAGCTGGAAATTCGTCAAGCTGAAAAATTAATGAAAAAAGC
>JBGMRJ010000117.1:0-4892 GCA_048061315.1 Gammaproteobacteria bacterium | reverse complement strand
AGTTTTAATTCTTCATTAACATCTGCAATTGTAACTCCGAATACTTCAATTAATTTATCCGTTGCGGAATATTCCTGAAACTTGCCTTCATGTGTTCCCCAGTGTCGCCATTTGAAAACCACTTTTGGTGGCCCCGCATAGACTTCCACAACCTCCCACACAAATCCGGTGGTAAACGCCTCTTTAAAAATTGTTGAGGATGATTCAAAATTTTCTGCTTTACTACTGTAATATTCAGATTCATCTAAAAATAAATTATACGTACCGTTCTCTACAATATCAGCCGCTGAATACTCAGGACCGTTATTGGTTTTCATTCGAAATACTGCTGAATCTATCGAGCTCCATTGTTCAGGATTAAGCTTATAGGTTGCTTCCATCTCAAATGTTCGCACCAGATTTTGTACGATTTCTTCAAGTGAACCTTTTTCATGAAATTTTTTACTCTGTGCCCTTAGGGTTTTATTGGTTTTAGTATAATCTGGTCGTTTGCCATAGCGCCATTCTATTTCCGGATCAGCATAAAGAACAAATTCACGATCCTGAATTTGTATGGGGCCTGTATTTTCTTCATTTTCCATAATCTATTTCCTTATAGTTATTTTGTTCCAGTTAATTTACTACAAGGCGATAGTGAATAAATCATCCATAAGTATGAATTAATCTAAAATGTGTTGTATCTCTCATTCTTAATTTTACTACCGATTAGTTACTAGGGACGTCGAATGCCGTGTTTAATCAAACTTTTAGTAAAATCTTCCGATTTTAATGAAATCATTAATTGTTCCTGGGCAGCTTTTTGTTTCTTGGTCCACTTACCGCGTATTCTAACTGCCTGCAACACACCAACCTTGTTACCTTTAAGAGGTTTAGGATTAGTAGCCGTTCCTCCCACAGGCACTATTTCAAATTTATCGGGAAAAGTTCTAACAAAATACAATGCTAAATGATAAAAAATAAAACCGGCATCAGCATTACCTGAATAAACAGCCCATGGCTGTTCTCGATGCATAATTCGCTTTCCCGATACCCAATTGCATTTTGTTGCCGTTTTACTGCAGCCGGTTTGATCTTGATTAAAGATACTATTAAAAAGTGTATCTGCTGATTGGCCTTTAGGTGGGGTTGGATCATTTTTTGCTATATTGTAAATAGAATTTGAGAAGTTGCCGAACGAACCCGGTTCCATTTTCGGGTTTGGCGTTACTAACGTAACATCGCTACGGCCTAAATCCCAAACGGTTTTAATGTTTTTAGGATTGCCTTTTTTTACCAGTATTACATTACCATAATTTTTTAAAATTTTAACGGGCTTACCATCCGTTACATTTAATGATTGTAATTTCTTCATTAATTTTTTAGGGCCAATTGCTACTTGCGGTATACAATCCAGATTTAAATTTCCAAACTGAACTTTTTTATTAGTAATTTGTTCTGGCGCGATAGGCGGACTGGTTGTGTAATACCATGTTTTTATATCAAGTGTTTTTTTATCCTTAGCCAGAAAATGTTGCCACATTTCCCGCAATGCCATGTGATAATTGCCTGCCGTTGATAAGACTATGTCACATCGTCCGATTTGACCGTGTAAATCACTCAATCGATTTGCAGTGGGTTCAGTTAAATTAGGAGTGTCACCTGGAAATTCACTCGGCCATTCCAGTAAATCCGGAGTTACAATTTTAGGTGACCCGGTGATTTTCGGTGTAGCCAGGCTAACCTGTGAAGTGACTGTTAACAAGACTGCAAAACTAAGCCCATTAATTGAAAATGCCCTTTTCATAACAACCTCCTGTTTTTATTTATTATCATTTTAAGTAGGTATACTATAAATACATTCGTAAAATCATCAACCATAAGTATGATGTTTTAAATAGTGCGTCATAATTCTTAAAAAATAATTCAGGAATGTTTAAGCTCACTATACAATTAATAATATTCCTGGTATTTAATTTGATAATAATAAAAAATTAATGTTTCAGCGATTTTATATAGGTACTATAAATACAGTATTACTTTATCAATACCATACAAAATATAATATAAAGGGATGTTATAATGTCTGATGACAATGAAAAGGAAGACGATAATAATAAATATAAAATTCGACGTAACGTTGCAACTGTTTCCAATGAGCAGCGAACCCGATTTCGAGATGCAATATTAGCAGTCAATGACAAATTCTATCCGGATGGTGTTTCATATTGGTTCAAACAGGATCAAATTCATCAGGCGTCAGATGTTCATGGTAGCCCGTCATTTTTAACCTGGCATCGTGAACTCCTCAACCGCTATGAAGCAATGCTGAAAGAAGTCGATGATGAAGTTGCTTTACATTATTGGGACTGGACTACAGACCCACGCCATAGTCCAGATGGTAAAGGTGGTTTTGTTAATTTATTTACCAGTGACTTTATCGGGAATTCTGAGGGCTTAGCAGGTGCACCGTTATCTGGAAACCTTGATAAAAATGGCATTTATGAAGGCAGCCGAAATCAAACAGGCGATCCTGCTGCTCCACCTCAGAGCATTACACGCAACATGCAAACCGGTGCACCTATCATTCCGCCTGATCTCGATGTGATTAATTCTGCAAATCATCTTTCAATTGATCAACAGTGGGCGACATTTAGAGTAAACCTCGAAGATGGCATTCTACACAATAGCTTGCATGGTTGGATTGGTGGTAATATTGCCAGTGGTGATACCGCTTTTGAAGATCCGTTCGTATTCATGTTTCATTCGAATATCGATAGACTTTGGGCTATGTGGCAGACAGCACCAGGATATGACTGGAGACTCAATGCCGATCAAATCTACGGTATCGAAGGAAGCGATCCGAAAATTACCGAAAATCTGGAACCTTGGGCTGGTGCTAGCAGCATGCGACCCTGGGCATCACCGGATAACCAACAATTTGCTAAAAATTCAAAACACCCATCAATTATAATGCCACCGCAGTATGACACTATGGCTACGTTACGATCGAATAGAAATGAGCTTGATACAGAATCGTTATCTCACTGATTATCTTTACGCTAGAATAATGATTTACTATTAAATATTTAACCCGGGCTAGGTATTAAAGTATTTCAACAATAGCTCGGGTTTAAATATCATAGTTTTAGTAATCGACAAAAACTTGAACTTTGTTAGCAGAGCCTTTATAAGTCATATCGGCAACTAAAGTATTGGACTGTCCTGCAGCTAAATCCCCTGTCCAGCCTGTCACTGGTTTTAATGATCTATATTCTAATGGATTGTCTTGATCATCAAGTAATATGTATTGAGAATAGGTGGTCACCTTAACGGCTTGTGTGCCAGTATTTTTTACAATTACGTTTAACTGCTGAGTAGTACCGTTAATTACCAGACTATAACTCACAGGAATAACTGCCGAAACTGGGAAACCAAGTCCGGTTGGAGTAATACCCTCTATTGTCGTTGCTGTTAAACTACTGGCTGAATCGAATTCGGCATCGGATAAAACTTTGCTTGCATACATATAACCTGACCTTCTTGGACCTAGACAAGTAACATTAACTGGAATTGATTTATCAAAACGTTTACCGGCAATCATTAAACCAAAGGTAGAATTACCTTGATTAACTAGAACCCCTTTATTATCCAAAACCAAGATGCCATTTAAGTACTGAGTACAATATGTATAGTTATCTGAAACATTGCTTATTTTAATAATCATATCTGACACTAAGAAATCATTAGCACCTTGTTTATTTATATATGCAGTGTCAATTTTGAGAAATTTATTAGGACTATCAAGCTGTATAGGAACTGATTTAACTAAATTCGCATTACTATCAAGACCTTTGCCAATCACATCCCCAGACAATATAGTAGAATTATTGCCAGGCATATCTATTACGAGTGTATTACTTGTATTGATTATTTTTTCAGAACCGTTCATCAATTTTACAGCTTCAAGCTGATATTCATAAAAAGTATCCGCATTCAGATTTTGATGAACGTAATGAGTTGTCATAATATTATTTACTGTATCTGAAATTACTTGACTACTGATTACCCCAAAACCTGTCGTTATCCACTTTAACCGATAAAAATCTGCAGTTGCTTGTGCATTCCAACTAAGTGATGAACTATTTATAGTCGTTTTATCCACTTTAAAAGCAAGAGCACCTAATACTTTAATATTAAGTGTATTTGACACACCATAAAAATTTCCTGTTATTGCTACATTACCTGGATTTTTTAATAACATTAATCCATTTGTATCAATACTGGCAATGTTACTATCGGAAGATTTCCAAATGATTGATTGGTTAATTGAAATCAAAATATTATCGACTGATCTAACATATGCTACTAGTTTTTGGGTGTCACCGACTATAAAATTTGTTACATTATTTTCTATAGATAAAACCATATCTAAAACGGTAACAGTAGCCGTAACAGATTCATTGCCACGTTTAACTACTACTTTAGTTGATCCGATTTTTAGTGTTTCAAGCAATCCACTACTGCTAATTGTCGCTATAGTGGTGTCGTCAATTGACCACGTTACTACAGATGATATATCAACTGTGTCACCATTTTGATTTTTACCATTTGCTATTAACTGCAAATTCCCGCCAACAGGCATTTTCTGAATTCGTAATGGATCATTTTTAACGATTCCAATAAACAATAATGAAATATTAGAGAAGTCTTCCCCTGGATTCGCAGGGCTCCCTGAATCACTACTGCACGATGATATAAAAAAAATTAATAAAAATAGAAGAGCAAAATTTAATTTGTGATTAACTAACATCTTATATCCCTTTACCTGAGTGTTAGGTACTACTTGATATTTATATACACATATTTATTCTATTTGATTATGTTTATGTGTTAAATTGTGAAGGGAGTCTATC
>JBGMRJ010000116.1:0-8038 GCA_048061315.1 Gammaproteobacteria bacterium | reverse complement strand
ATTATAGTCAATAATATAACGTTGCAATCGAATTGATTTCATAAAGGGAATTAATTTTACATGTTCAGGATGTTTCATATAACCATCCAATGCTGCTACGGATTCAAACTCGGAATAAAGAATAATATCTGCTGAGTTTTCTGTTCCTATTAAATCGATACCGATTTCGAGTTTTATTAATCCGGGGATTTTTCCATTAAGCGCTTCTAGCTGCTCTTTTGCTTTAAGGGCATTTTCGTGTTTGGACTGTTCCTTCAATTTCCACAAAACAATATGCTTTATCATTGTAACTCCCTATTGAGATACTAAAATTGTTTCAACCAATCTGAAATAATTTTTTCTGAAATTTCCAAAGTAGCAAAATCATATTCTTGTAATTCAGTTCGGGATAATAATTTTACTTCGGCTAGTTCATGATTCAAATTGATATTACCTGAGGCTTTTATTTCATAGGCAATTATTAATTGGTTTTTTTCAAAAAAAGAATAATTACCAATATAACCAACAACAACACCTGACAAACCTAGCTCTTCTTCGCATTCTCTCATAACGGCTTGTTCGGGTGTTTCACCCTTTTCAAGATAACCGGCAATTACAGAAAACATACCCTCAGGCCATTGTGCATTTCTTGCGATAATATAATTACCATCGAGTTCCACAAGTGCTGCAACAACTGGTACCGGGTTATCCCATAAAATATAGGAGCAAGATTCATCACTACACGCCAGACGTTGCTCACCGTCAATAATTTTCGATATTAATTCGGATGTACAATTAGGGCAATATATCATGTGTTATTATCATATTCCTTGATAATTTCTGTTATTTGCACACGATAAGATTCATACCAGTTTGATTTGCCATTTTGTTGTGCACTCATATGTTCTTTATCATTTTTCCAGCTCTTGATTTGCTCCAGATTTTCCCAATATGAAATTGCTATTTCATAACCATTTTCATTACTTGAAATAAAATCGGTACAACCGTATTTCTCAATTGCCAGCTCTCGCATGCGCTTTGCTGTTGCAGAATACTTGCTATCCTGTTTTCGAAATTTTGCTCTAAAAATTACTGCGTACATCAACTTCCCCAAGCAACAAAATTATTTTTTTGAAGCTGCACTCTCTACCTTTTGAGTTGTTAATGTCGTCATAACACTTAAGGTAGTGGCACTCTCTGATGCAATTGCATTTTCAACTCTATCAACAAAATTTAAAAAGGCTTCATGTTCATCGAGATCGCGATAGGCTCCGTCTGCGGTTGCGTAGCTAAAATATTCTCGTGACAATAATTGATCGGTTGTTCGGTAGTTTTTCCATTGTTCCCGAAAATGAAAAACGCTTTCAAGTGATATAAAGACCACCACCAACACACTAAGCAAGGTCGTTATAATTTCTATTTTGTCGATTTGAATATTAATTAGAACAGGAACGATTGCACCACCCAGTACGGTGACTGTTCGCATCCATAAAAATAATTTTTTGAATCGTCTGGCTTTTTTGTCATACCATTCGCGAATGGGATTTAAACGGATCGCAATGTATTCTTCGGGAGACATGCTGCCATAACTACGCGGTTCTTCATATGTTGGACAATGATTAGAATTATCATTTTTAGTGTTTTCCATAACGACTCCCTGTTAGCGTTTTAGTTACTCCTTACAATTTTTAGAATTCTGGCAATGAGACTGAACTAACGCTAATTTTGTGAGTAGTTTCGATTTTGGATGGTAAAATATTTTGATGAGTAATCGTATTTGATACTGCCAAGTTCATCTGTTCAGAAGAACAAATAGTGAATAACATGGTAATACTGATCGCAAATAAAATTAAAACAAGATAATTATCTTTATTCTTTCGTAACATTTTTAGCCTCTTGTATTATAAATATACAAACCCTATTATAATATAAAATCTAACCATTACTCCACTGTAACGGACTTTGCGAGGTTTCTCGGCTGATCTACATCAGTCCCTTTTAATACAGCAACATGATAAGACAGCAATTGCATTGGAATTGTATGAATTATAGGCGATGTTTCGTCTTTCGTCGCTACAATATCCATCACAAAAATACCCTCTTCTGCTTTAAAATGAGAATGCTCGTCTGCAAACACATAAAGCTGACCACCGCGTGCGGCGACTTCGTGTAAATTCGATTTTAGTTTTTCCAGCATGTCGTTTTGAGGTGCTACAGCAATAATTGGCATATTTTCATCAACCAGGGCTAATGGCCCGTGCTTTAATTCCCCTGCCGGATAGGCCTCGGCATGGATATAGGAAATTTCTTTTAATTTTAAAGCCCCTTCCATTGCTATGGGATAATGCAGGCCACGGCCTAAAAACAAGGCATGATCTTTATCTGAAAATTCTTCGGCCAGTTCTTTAATTTTATCATCCAGCGCTAGCACTTTTTCGACCTTGGCGGGTAATGATGTTAATTGTTTGACTAAATTTTGTTCCATTTCAGCAGATAATTTATGGCGTTTACCCAACGCGATAACTAATAACAGCATAGCAACTAATTGGGTGGTGAATGCTTTGGTGGATGCCACGCCAACTTCCGGCCCGGCACGGGTTAATAATGTTAAGTCAGACTCACGAGTTAACGAGCTTTCAGGAACATTGCAGATAACCAGTGAGTGTCCGAAACCTAATCGTTTCGCTTCCTGTAAACCGGCCAGGGTATCGGCTGTTTCGCCAGACTGCGAGATAGTAACGATTAGGGAATTATTTCGAACCACGGGTTTTCGATATCGAAATTCACTCGCCACTTCAACACTGCAGGGAATACCGGCTAAACTCTCAAACCAGTGCTTACCGATAAGCCCGGCATGATAACTGGTGCCACAGGCAATGATATGAATACCCTGCACTTTATCAAATATTTCAGACGCACCATTACCAAAAGTTTGTTCTAAAACTTTACCATCAGCGATTCGCCCTTCAAGGGTATTACTGATAGCGTGCCCCTGCTCATAAATTTCTTTAAGCATGTAATGACGAAAGTGACCGCGTTCGGTGGCATCGGCGCTGAGATCACTTTGCTTGATTTCACGATCGACTTGATTGCCATTAATGTCATGGATAACTAATGTATCGCGTGTGATATCTGCAATATCACCATCTTCTAGATAGATAAATCGTTGTGTTACCGGCAGTAAGGCTGCTGAATCGGAGGCAATAAAATATTCACCAAAGCCAACGCCAATCACTAATGGACTACCGCGGCGTGTTGCAATTAATCGCTCGGGTTCTTTTTCACTAATGACTCCAAGAGCATAAGCGCCTTTCAATTCACTGGTGGTATCTAGAACCGCATTAAATAAATCTTTTTTCTGCTTATAATGATGATCATGAATTTGATGAACGACAACTTCGGTGTCTGTTTCTGAGGTAAAGGTATAACCGGCTTTCTTTTGCTTGTTGCGTAAATCATCGTGGTTTTCAATAATACCATTGTGCACAATGGCAACGGATTTTTCTGCAATGTGGGGATGGGCATTTGCTTTAGTGGGTTTACCGTGAGTTGCCCAGCGGGTATGTGCAATTCCAATTGAACCATTCAAACCGTGGCTCGCAATATCACCTTCGAGCTCTTTTACTTTACCGGGCATCCGGCAGCGGTCAACTTTGCCAGCTTTATCTATAACGGCGATACCGGCAGAGTCATAACCGCGATACTCAAGACGGCGCAAGCCTTCGAGTAAAATGGGGACTACATTTCGTTCTGATACTGCGCCGACAATTCCGCACATAATTTTTCACCTGACTGTAAACAGTAATGTTGTTATTTGTTTTTCTTAACGGGGCGCTTCCAACCCGAAATTAATTTTTGAGTGCTCCTTGCTAATGTTAACTCTCCTTCGGGTGCATTTTTTGTTAATACCGTTCCTGCACCAATTGTTGCTCCATCACCAACGACCACCGGTGCAACTAAAACCGAATTAGATCCGGTTGAAGCATTATCGCCAATTGTGGTTCGGTGTTTATTGGCTCCGTCATAATTTGCAGTGATAGTACCGGCACCAATATTAACGCCACTGCCCATATCCGTATCGCCAATATAGGTAAGATGATTTACTTTACTATTAACATCAACAACACTGTTTTTAACTTCAACAAAATTACCAATGTGATTATTGCCTTTTAATTCTGCACCGGGGCGCAAGCGTGAATAAGGCCCTACCCGGCTATCATTGCCAACAATGCTGTCTTCAATATGGCACATTGGTAAAATCGCTACGTCATTTCCAATTTTTGAATTTTTAATCACGCAATTTGCGCCAATGCTGACATTATCACCCAGACTAACATCGCCTTCGATAATAACATTGATATCAATAGTAACGTCTTTACCAGTGGATAAAAATCCCCGAATATCAACGCGTTTGGGATCAATTAAGGTAACACCGTTGTGCATCAATGCGTCACATTGCCGTTGTTGATAACAACGTTCCAGATAAGCGAGTTGAACTTTACTGTTAACACCAAGCACTTCATCTTCTGTTTCGGCTTGCACACTGTGAATAGTGGTTTTTTCATTTACGGCGATACTAATAATATCCGTTAAATAAAATTCACCCTGGGCATTCGTGTTTTGTAATTGCGATAACCAATGTCGTAATAATTTGCCTCTAACAGCCAAAAATCCGGTGTTAACTTCCGTTATTAATTTTTCTTTTTCAGTGGCATCCTTTTCTTCGGTAATGGCAAGAACATTGGAATTCTTATCGCGAACAATGCGACCATAGCCAGTTGGGTTATCAACGTGCATTGTTAAAATTGCCAGCGAATCATCTTTTGCGGCTTCAAATAAAAAAGTTAAGGTTTGCGGAGTGATAAGGGGGACATCACCGTATAAGACTAAAACAATAGCATCATCATCAAAATGA
Organism: Gammaproteobacteria bacterium; assembly: GCA_048061315.1. Lineage (GTDB taxonomy): Bacteria > Pseudomonadota > Gammaproteobacteria > UBA6429 > Thiohalophilaceae > CAYQUC01. Next base: position 3,144 of record JBGMRJ010000116.1, on the reverse strand, counting down.
TCAGCCGTTTGTTGCACTGCATGGCCAGTGCCTAATTGTTCTTTTTGTTCAACCCACGTTAGAGAATCATCATTAATCGTACTACGCAATAACTCACCACCATGACCATAAACCACAATAATTTTTTTTGCAGTTAATATTTTTGCACTGTCAATAACATGAGCGACCATTGGCTTGCCACCAATGGGATGCAATACCTTCGGTAACGACGACTTCATGCGAGTGCCCTGACCCGCGGCTAGAATAATAATATTAAGTTTCATTTTTTCTTATGCTAATTAACTCTTATATTATAGCCAGTAACTGCTGTTCTACTACTAAACTATGTCATTAGTGCACGGTTGGTGGAAATGAGCCACCTTCAACTTCACCAGTCGTCAGCTCCTGCTCAGATGCAGGTCTCACAGTACGAATAGTAATTTTAAAGTCAACGTGCTTTCCAGCTAACGGGTGGTTGCCATCTAATGTAATTTTACCGTCTGCAATTTTAGTCACTATCATGGTTTTCTTTTCACCCTGGTCATTTTGGAACTCTGCCTCAGCTCCGACAAAATGAAAATCCGTTGGCACATTAGCAAGTTCATCGGTGTAGAGTAAATCCGGATCGATTGCACCAAAAGCTTCATCCGGTTCAAACTGTACTACCACCTGCTCATCAACCTTACTACCTTCTAAACGATTAACAATTTTATCAAATACGCGATCATCCACACCGTGGATATAACTAATTGGAATATCGCTCTGTTCCAGTACTTCACCATCCTGATCCAGGATGACATAGGTCATGCTAACAACCATGTTTTTCTCTACTTTATACTCGCTCATTACTGTGCCTTCCCGGGTCATATTGTTATCGGCTAACGTGATAAAAATTTAATCGAAATTAACAAAATTCTAAAACCAAAATGGGCAGTAAAACTGCCCAGATTTAATACAACTTATTGTAAACTATAAGATTAGTAAATGCTAAACGCTTTTACAATTACTTTGATTTGCTGCGGATTCGCTTGATGGTTTGGAGCTGCGCCACTGCTTCAGCTAATTGCGCCTGAGCTTTGGCAATTTCGATATCACCCACTTTATCTTTCAGCGCTTGTTCGGCTTCTTTTTGAGCTTCGAGTGCAGCGGATTCATCCAGATCGGCACCACGAACTGCGGTATCAGACAATATCGTGACCACATGAGGCTGTACTTCTAAAATACCACCTGAGACATAGATTGAAACTTCTTCACCACCCACCAGGGTCACACGAACCTCACCGGGTTTTAGTGGTGTTAACATTTGAGTGTGTCGTGCGTGAATACCCACTTCACCCATTATTGCCGGGGCAATAACGATTTCAGCAGTTTCAGAAAAAATCTGCTCTTCTGCGCTTACAACATTAACGTGCATGGTCATTGCCATGATCTACTCCTAAATTTTACCCGCTACTTAAAGCGTTTTGGCTTTTTCGACAACTTCTTCAATGGTGCCCACCATGTAGAATGCTTGTTCAGGTAGGTCATCGTATTCACCAGCCAAAATGCCTTTAAATGCGCGAATCGTGTCGGCTAATGACACGTACTTGCCGGCAGAGCCGGTAAACACTTCCGCCACGAAAAAGGGTTGTGACAGGAATTTTTGAATTTTACGTGCCCGGGTTACGGTTAATTTATCTTCTTCTGATAATTCGTCCATACCCAAAATGGCGATAATGTCTTTTAGCTCTTTGTATTTTTGTAATGTTCCCTGAACACCCCGTGCCACATTATAGTGCTCTTCACCCACCACCAAAGGATCCAGCTGGCGTGATGAAGAATCCAATGGATCAATCGCAGGGTAGATACCCAGTTCAGCAATTTGCCGTGATAACACAACAGTAGCATCCAGATGCGAGAAAGTCGTTGCTGGCGATGGATCGGTTAAATCATCAGCTGGCACATACACTGCTTGAATCGAGGTAATCGAGCCGGTTTTTGTTGAGGTAATCCGTTCTTGCAGGGCACCCATTTCAGATGCCAGGGTAGGCTGATAACCCACCGCAGATGGCATACGACCAAGTAACGCTGATACTTCAGTACCCGCTAGCGTATAACGGTAAATATTATCGATGAATAACAACACGTCACGGCCTTCATCACGGAAGTATTCAGCCATGGTTAAGCCGGTTAGTGCAACGCGGAGTCTGTTTCCAGGTGGCTCATTCATTTGGCCGTAAACCAGGGATACTTTATCGAGCACGTTGGAGTCTTTCATTTCGTGGTAGAAATCATTACCTTCACGAGTTCGTTCACCCACACCCGCGAATACTGAATAACCACTGTGTTCAATCGCGATGTTTCGAATTAATTCCATCATGTTCACGGTTTTGCCGACACCAGCACCACCGAACAAACCAACCTTACCACCTTTAGCAAAGGGTGCCACCAGATCGATAACTTTAATACCGGTTTCTAATAAATCATTGGCGGGTGATAATTCTTCATAACTAGGTGCCGAACGATGGATTCCCCATTTGGCTTCTTCATTAATAGGACCTGCACCATCAATTGGGTTTCCCAAGACATTCATGATACGACCCAATGTTTTTGTTCCAACCGGGACTTGAATTGCTTTGCCGGTACTGGTTACGCCCATTTCACGTTTTAGGCCATCGGATGTTCCCATTGCAATCGTTCGCACAATGCCGTCACCGAGTTGTTGTTGAACTTCCATGGTTAAATTGGTTTCATCTACAATAAGTGCATCGTAAACTTTGGGTAATGCATCACGTGGAAACTCCACGTCAACGACCGCACCAATAACTTGTACAATTTTTCCTGAACTCATTCGTCAGTTCCTCTTTTCAAAATTTTTAAATTCTTTAATTCATTAAACCGCTGCAGCACCTGCAACAATTTCTGATAACTCTTGTGTAATTGAAGCTTGCCGTGCTTTGTTATAAACCAGTTGTAAATCAGCGATAAGATCACCGGCATTATCGGTTGCACTTTTCATCGCAACCATACGCGCTGCCATTTCACAGGCAATGTTTTCAACAACACCCTGATACACAAGTGATTCGATATAGCGTGTTAATAAACCATCTAAAACAACTTTTGCATCGGGTTCATAAATATAATCCCAGTGGTATTTTAATTCTTTATCCTGCTCTGGCTTCTCTA
>JBGMRJ010000115.1:6771-8272 GCA_048061315.1 Gammaproteobacteria bacterium | reverse complement strand
AATTAAATTAATAACCAACATTATTTTAAGTTTTGCGTTATTTTATGGCTCATTGTCGCAAGCTCAGGAACTCGAACCACGTTCCTATATTAATATTCCTATTGCTCAAAATTTTCTCGCTGTCCTATACACATACAGCGATGGTGATATTTTTACTGCACCGCAAGTACCCGTTCAAGATGTAACACTGCGTGTTGATGGCCCATTTTTAGGATATGCCCATACTTTTGCACTGTTTGGCCATTCTGCCAAACTGGACATGTCGATAGGTCATGCCTGTGCACTTGGTAAGGCAGTATTTGAAGGCAATAATATTAGTCGCGGTTTTTGTGGCGTAACAGATTCTAAAATTCGCCTTAATTATAATTTTTACGGTGCTCCTGCACTAGCAATTCAAGACTTCGTAAAGCATAAAAAACAAACCGTAATTGGAACTAGTTTACAAGTAAACATACCCACGGGCGAATACGATACACAGTATCTGCTTAATATTGGCTCAAATCGATGGTATATTAAACCAGAAATCGGCATGTCGATCCCGGTCGGGAAATGGGAATTTGATTTTGCACTCGGTGTTAAGTTTTTCGCTGACAATGATGAATTTAAAGGTGTCTCAACTCTGAGACAAGATCCTATCTACAACGTACAACTGCATATCGTTTATGATATTGTACGTGGCCAATGGGTCGCTTTCGACACCAATTATTTTGAAGGTGGTGACACTTATCTAGATGGTGTCAAATCATCATTAACCCGCGGTAATTATCGTGGCGGTATGACTTATAGTTTTGCAATAAATTCTCAAAACAGTATCAAATTACTAGCTAATACCGGTGTTACTACCCGATTGGGCAATAAATCAAATGCCTACGGACTCGCTTGGTCCTATCGCTGGCAATAATTAAATCAGACTCTACAGCTCGAGTATTTTCTATTGTTCGCCATTACGGTATAATTAAGAACATGAGTGAAGGGAACACTAAAAATTAATTATCCCGAACTCTAAAAACCACATTAAAATAAACAAGGAACATCAAATGAAAATAATTGGAATTGTATCATCTCTTATCCTCGCCGCTGCGCTATTCAGTAACCCTGCTTTTGCCGAAGGAAAAAAACTCGCTGAAAAATTATCGAAAGGCGTTATTGGTATTGAAGTTCAAGTAGAAAGTTGTGATAGTGATGCAGATATTTTTTGCCCTGGCTTGCCTCTCGATAGCCGAAAATCATTCATGTGTTTAATGGCTTATGAAAACAATCTATCAATAGCGTGTAAACTTGGTATCGTTGAAGCTGCACTGGCAATAGAAGATAGTGTTAATGCAATTAATTATTCTATTAAATCGTGTGAAGCCGATGCAGATAAACTTTGTCTCAAAGTGAAGCCAGGCGAAGGACGCATAGTTAACTGTTTACGAAAAAATGAAAGCAAGTTGGATAAAAAATGTACAGCCGCGTTGAAAGAAACAGGATTGTGGGATCTGGGTAAAAAATAAAGTTA
>JBGMRJ010000115.1:0-6671 GCA_048061315.1 Gammaproteobacteria bacterium | reverse complement strand
ATTTAAGGATTTTTCGCCATGAAAAAATATGCATTTTTAATAAGTTTTATAATGATTTTGAGCCTATCAGCTTGTGCAAAAAGATCACCCGAAGGTCAGAAACAACAAGCAGAAGCAAATTATACCGAAGAAAAAACCAAGACTCTTCAAGAATACAAAAAGTGTGTTACAGAATCAGCTGGTGCAGCCGATAAGTTAAAAATTTGTGATGCGCTATTAAAAGCCGTTGAAGCAACAGATGGAAAATAATTTTTAATTTCAAGAAAAAATTTGCTATTACCAGAGTCATGAAAACATGACACTGGTAATACGCGCTTAAACGGACAATTCTTAAATAAACACGCAATGACCATGAACATAAGTTCTTCAATTATCGCGCATATGGTGTCGGTCTTGGTGGTCTGGTAGTTGGTGGTCGAGGACGGTCGGGTAAATTTACCGGAGGTTTAGGCCGCCCAGGACGGTAATGGTAGTTGTTATAATAACCACGCCGATAATAATAATCATCATCCCATTGATTATAATAACCCGCAGAAGATCGCCCTCCACCGCTCGCGCAACTGCCGAGAGTTATAAAAAATGCTGTGACTGTAATGAATTTAAGACTGTGTATACTGAATAATTTCATCGCAATATTCCAAAATTTCGTTGTATTATGATTAATGTGCCGGTTGAATTGATTTAACCAGAAAATCAATTTTTTTAATGTGTAACTTCGTGGATTCGGGAGGACCAATATATATCGCTATCCCCATATTATCTTTAGTTAGTTGAAATACAACAACAGCAATATCCACAATCTTACCTTCACGCTCACCGTTACCAATAAAAGTCGTGACTTCCATACCGTTCACTTTTGATTTTTTTACTTTTGTTGTCACCGGGTTTTCAACAAAAAAACCACGAAATTGGCCTAGGTATTTTTTTGCTTGCGTTAAATTTTTTATTGATTTAGGCACCCACATTCCAAACCAGAGTCTACTTTTATCGTTAGGCATTGCAGTAATCATTCTCGGTTTAGGCGTTTCCCCCTCAGGCATTTTTTTGGGGTCTACCTCAAACCCGACATTAACTTTCCAATCATCAGGTATTTGGAAGCTGAAGTATGTTTTATTTCCAGTGGAATATGACATTGTTACACCACTACTCGCCCATGCACTGGATAATGTCATGAACATAACGCTACAAACAGCTATCAGTAACTTGTTATACATATTCTATATCCCGATTTAAATTAATTTATTATAGTTTCAATGAATCGCCAGCTGTATTGAATGGTAAGAAAAATCGATGGCATTATCAAAACGTACTATGGATTCTTTCGGACCTTTCACGATGCCCAATGCCGATAGTTTTGGTGCTACATCATTGGTGAATAAGGTGTTAAAAATTTTCCTGTCTGTTTTAATCGATACCTGATGATCACGTTTGCCTTTGTTTACTTCTAAAATACCATTACGTAAATACAAGGTAAACTCTTCACCAGTATCACTAAATTTAAAGTAGTAACCGGTATTGCTTCCCTTTACGTGTTCTGGTATTACTCGATAGCGCATATTATCCATGAGTGCAGCGGTTGCGGTACCGGCAACAATCTTCGGGCTGAACAGAAGCGCCTTGCCAACCTTTGCGATTTTTTTCATATCCAACAGACCATCTAGCTCATCTGCTCCGCTGAGATAAAAACCCCGATTTGAAGAATTGATTGTAGCATAACCCAAGTAACGTAAGCCTGCCGCTTTCAAATGACGCGAGGACATATCAGTGTGATCAATTCGCACTAACCTGTCTGATAATGCTAAAGACCATTTAATATCACCAGCTTTGAGCGCTTTTTCAGACAACTTGAATACACTGTCACGTCCCCCCATAGCTGCAACGAGTTTTTTATCTTCTTCGATTTTTGGCAACGGATCAAGATTGGCAGCATTACCATCAAACCATGAAATATAGCCGGTATAAAATGAACGGACATTGGTTTTAGTATTGCCGTAGGTCTGAATAGTGAATGGATCCAGAGTTAAATAATCCGGTATTACAATTTCATTCGCTAGCTCATCACCATTCTTACCCTGATTAATTAATCGTATGGCCTGATCATGCTGAAATTGCATGGCATCACGATAAGTAATTAAAATACCATCAACAGCTTTTTTACCGTATTCGGCTTTACCATGACCGGGAAGCATGTGTTCTGGATTTAATGCGCGAATTTTATCAATCGCAGCAACCCAGGCATTAGTGTCTCGAAATTTTGTTCCGCGAGGTGAATGCAATTGTGGTGCAGCCGGACCCTGTAATTCATCCCCAATAAACACAGTCTTGTACTTTGGTGAATATATTATGACATGGCCGGCATTCTCGCCACCGGAATGTACAAATGTGAGCTTTAAGCCTAACACATCTCTGGTTTCTGTATCAGGATTAGTGGTGTAAGTCGGAGCAATAAAACTGGCTGAGCCCGCAGTTAAATCGCCACAACACCCTGTTTTAAATTGTTCCCGATCTGCAGGCTGTAATGCTGCACCATACATAATAGTTGCGCGTTGTCCCATAACAGGTCCGGTAGCAGCATTTTCAGAGACATAGGCTGCCATAAATTTAGCATCAGCAATAATTTCAACCTTTCCTTCTTGCACCTGTTTCTGTGTAATAAACGCTTCTATGCCACCGGTATGATCCGCATGCGGGTGAGTATAAATCACTGCCTTGATAGGCTTCTTACTTAATGATTTTATTTTCATTGCAACCGATTCCATTTGCTCTTTATTAAGCCCGGTATCAATTACAATTAATCCTTTAGGTGCATCAATGACATGAATAGTGGCAAATCCATTAGCAGGTGTAATCGACCATATGGGTGCATTGGGATGCGTGGTAAAATTTTCTGCAAACTGCTTGGCATGTTCAATAAAATACTTCGGTGCATAACGTTTAACTTTATAAGGGTTGTCTCCTGCAGAAAAAGCCTCTTTATGATAAACGCGAGTTTTAAGATCAGGCATAGCGCCAGATAAAACCATGCTGGTTTGCAAACCGAATGTTAAACCAATAGCCATTAAAATAATTTTATTCATTACATTATCTCCCTTATTTTATCAATACTGTCACTTTTTAGTGTTAATCATTTTTAATTTTTTGTGGTATAAAAAACCAGTTGTTTAATATTAGAGTTGGTAGTTAAATTCAATGCGCTGATCACCATCAGAAAAATTAACAAGATCACTCCAATTTCCAAAATACCGAATATTCATTTTCGGATTAATTTGATAACTCAATGAAACTTCATGGGTAAAAACACTATCCTCTCCAGCAGCATAAGTATTTTCTGTATAGGCCGTTGAGCCACCAATCGAAGTCAGCCAGATTGGGTTATAGTTAAACCAGATTTTATCAGTAATTTCCAGTTTGCTATACATACCAATCAGCGCATAAGCGCCCGGGAAACTATAACCACTGGGGCTATTTGCTTCACTCCATAACTGATGATTGTTGACATTATTAGCCACTGCAAGGCCAACACCTGCAAAAGGATAAAATTGAATTTTTCCTACTTTAGGCAAAGTCTGAATAAACGAATAAGAGGCAGAACCTGTGTTTGATATTGTGTTAAGTTCAACATCAACTTGTGTGCCTTGTCCGTTCGTTGTATCAACGATGAAATTTCTAAAACGTACTATATCGATACTGTCTTTACGTCCATCCCGTGTTCCCAGGGTATCGCCCAAAATACCTTTTATTTCAATTACATTCATTGCCATAATATCGGCTTTACCAGAATCATAGGATTTACCAATTTTAATATTTAAACCTTTATCGGTATAACCCGCTCCAGCCTGGGTATAAACAGCTAGTGGATCACTCATATCCTGTACATCATCAGTAGCGGCATAGGCGCTATTTAAACTGCACAAGAGTAACCCTGAATAAATAATTTTTTTAAAATGACGATTACACATAATAATATCTCTTTAATTAATTTTATAAAACAGTCGTACTATCTGAAATTTCGTGTTCAATGTTTTTTTAATATTGGTTAATTATATTACTCTATAGCTGGTCATAGTATCCTTTTTAAAGCTTAAAATACACTAAAACACTTTCAAGTTCAGGAAAAATAAATGCAAATATTAAAAACATTTCGATTCCGGTTCATGAATTATTATCATCGTTACATACGCGTTGTTTGTCACAGCGCTGTTCACTAAAGGCATTCCATTCCCCATAACCTGTTGTTAGAAATTGAGGTGTTTCTAGTCTCGGTTAAGCTGATTATCATGTCGTATAAAAATGTAGACTTAGTTGAAGCCTTACAGGATAAATTGAATGAACTAAAATAGTCTTTCGAAGTGAAATATTTCAGAATATAAACATTCGAGAGGGATTATAAGTTTGTACGGAAGATATTGACCTGGATGGAATTTTAGTAAAAACTCTGGACCTACACTGTTGATTGAAAGCTAAAAAAAAGTTTTATCCCAAATAAACGATAATAATTAATATTTAAACACACCATACAAAAGCAACTCGTTATGAGACCATTCGATCGCGTTTTTAAAAACGACTCCGGAACGATCAACATTTAAACTAAAATAAGCCAAAGATGTTCCCACGCCCCAACTACGAGTAAAGTAATATTCTGTACCAAAATCGGCACTCATAATTTTACCGGTAATATTATCAATGGTTAAATCCAGATAGCGAAGCGAACCGTGTGTTCGCCAATTCGGAGTAATTTCATAATCGGCTTTAACACCAATTAGTGGTAATGGCGCTTCAAATTTTAGTTTCACCCGATAATCTGATTTAAAAACAGGTGTAGTATCACCATCAACTATAATATTACCGGAAGTCAGTAATTTATTTTCACTGCTCAACCAATAAAGTCCAAATGACACGCCCACTTCGAGATTCGGTTTTCGATAGACACTGTAAATATAACTAAAATCAAAAATATTAATACTAGAGTCCCAAGCGATAGTCGCACCAGCTTTAATAGTGGTGTTGTTAACATTAAAATCTTTTTCGGTTAATTTAAATGCTGTGCGGCGTATTGGCAGATACGTTAATCTCAACCGATGATTATCACCAACACGATACGTTCCACTAAGCCATAGGCTATTAACGGTTGAATCGAACCCCATATCATCTTCTAAATCAGTACCATTACCATTCGAACCATCAACAGAGTTAATGTTTATTTTAGAATTAAAATTTGCCAGACTGGTGCCAATGGACAATTTATATAACTCATCAATTTCTGCATGAAGAGGTGTAATAGTCATCACTGCAAGTAAGCAGCTAGATAGCACTAAAACTAATCGTGCTTTAATTTGATACCTAAAAAGCATAACCCACCCCAATGCTAATACCGGTATTTTTCAAATCAAACGGGGTTGTTGATTTATCCTTAAATAAATCAAGCTGAGCCATGGTATAAAGCTCGAGTTGTAAACTGACTTGGCGGGTAAATGAATGTGCCCACGCCATTGCTGCGTAATAACCATAACCATCGGTAGTATCTGAGACACTGCCAACAGGAATACCGGAATCAAAGTATTCATCCACAGTTAATTTACTAGCATAGTATAATAATCCTAGACGACCATAAATTTTATTTCGCTTGGAAAATTTATGCTCAGAGCGTACACCAAAAGTGATGCCTCGGGATTGAATTGTCTCCTGATGAATACTGACAACATCTGAAGCCGGGTTAGTCGATATTTTTTCGGAAACAAACACCCCGCCGGTAACAATTAACCACGATTTAAAATAATAATTATAATTTACTAATAATGTTTTACCAGTGTGAAAATTATCATTACCACCGGCATCCGGTACACTGAACAATAAATTGACATCAATCAGCATTTTGTCTGCATTTGGCTCACCATTCGCATCAGTATTAGTATTAGTCTCCGCACTACAAAATACCGGCACAAACAAAATCAACAAGAATAAAATTCGAAATGTATTTAACATCAAATATAGCTCTAATTAACAGGATTATAATTGATAGTGACTTCAGCACTGCGGCTGCCAAAGATAATACCATTAGTAGAGGCTGAATTAAAACTTCCCGGACGCTGTCGTAACAGGAACACACGAATCTCACAATTATTACTCACCGGATTTACCAGTTCACCGTTAGCAAAGAAGGTATCACTAAACGTGCCATTACTTAATTTTTTAAGTAAGGCGATTAACATAGCACGAGCCTGACCACCGATAAATTCAACCGAGGGATTTAGATCATTGAGATCATAAATAAATTGATCGATTCGAACGGATTCAATGCCATCATCAGTGTCATCAGCTAAAACAACTTTGGTACCATAGGTTTTGATATTAACACCATCATCACAGGACACTGTAGAATACACTTTCATAACATCACCAGCTCCCAACGGTGTCCAGCTAAGATTGAAAATATCATTAATACTGGTATAACTCGTAGCAGCAACGGGTGTTGCGATAGTAACAGCCGGTGGCAAGACTATTGAAGCCGCACTACCAACCAATTCTCCCGGGCCAGGGTCGGTATAAAGGTGATCAACTGGATACCACCGCTCTTTTCGAGCCTCGACTGGTTTATGAACAATTAAAAAATCAACTTGATCCAGATTGCTATTATTCGGTAATTCAGCAGTATAACTGCCAACGAAATACCC
>JBGMRJ010000114.1:0-8348 GCA_048061315.1 Gammaproteobacteria bacterium | reverse complement strand
TGGCGAGCAAGTTGAGTTTTCATTCGACCAAATTCGTATTTACACAATCACTCTTGTTACTACATTTGGTAATGGTAGTACTGGCATCACCTTTTTTGATATTGAAATAGGTGATATTGGCATTAAGAAATTTTTGATTCCCACGGCAAAAATTACACCACCAGGAAAGATAGTTGTTGGTACCGAAATTATTTTCAGTGGCGCAGCTTCGATACCAACTACAGTAAATCAGTATTATTGGGATTTCGGTGATAATACACCTGATCCTAGCCCAAATGCGACATCGCAGATTAAACACACCTTTACCACAATCGGAAAGCATACTGTCACTTTAGCGGTTCAAGATCTGGATACTAATGGTGGGTTTACCGGAATCGATGTTATAGAAGTTGATGTTGTTGATAGCGCTACAGGTGGTGGTGGTCCTGCCGCCGTTACTGGTTTGAGTTTATATGAGAGTAATTGTCTATCGTGTCATGGTATAGCAGGAGCAGGATTAACAGCAAAAAATATTAAAGGTGCAACTGAAGTATTAATTGATACAACTCTGATTAATGGCGTTCATCCAGCGGTGAGTGTTACACCGGCGGCTGCCACTAACACGCAACTCATTGCAAGTTATCTAGGCAGTGGTGCGGTTGCAACTGATGGTTTATCACTTTATACAACCAAATGTTTGATATGCCATGGTGCTGATGGTGTTGGCGTTCCAGGTTTGGGTAAACGTGTGGATGGTGTTGCAGTTACAATTATCGAGCGGGCTATTAACAATCAGAAAGTTAATGCTATACCGCCTCCGATTACTTATATGAAAGGCATTCAGTTGACAACAGCCGAAGCATCATTAGTTTCAGCTTATTTAGCAACTGTTGTACCAGTAGCGAATGCGCTGTCTGGGCAAGCTAAATTTATTAATAATTGCCAGATGTGTCATGGAACTGCTGAGGGCGGTCAAGCTATCGTGATAACCACGGCAACTGAGGCACAGATAACCACGGCAATTCTTAATATACCGTCAATGAACTCAAGACTCGCAAGTTTAAGTTTATTTGATAAAAATGAAATCGAATTATATTTGCTAGGCCCAACTTATATACCACGACCAACAACGGGTGCGGCGCTTTTTGAAATGTATTGTTCCTATTGTCATGGTGCAACAGGTCAAGGAGGAATCGGAAATATTGCACAAAATTCAATTAATGGTAAGCGCATTGACGAGAAAAGAATCCGTGATGCTTATGGAGAAAATGGCATATCAATTATGCGTAAAGGTAATTTACCCAATGTCAATTTCACAAAAACAGAACGACAAAGTATGGCGATATTTCTAGACCCAACTGTTGCAAATGGAGGTAAGTAATTATGATTAATCGATATAGTAAAATATTTATGTTATTTGCATGTGTAATTTTGTCTGCTTGTGATGGACCTAAACTGAATAGTTCTAAAACGACCACTCCACTGGGTGGTGGACAATTAGTCGCAAATAAAGATAATGGAAAAATTTATTACGAAACCAACTGCGGTGGCTGTCATAAAGCTGGAGCAGATGATCTGAATGCCGTATTTGGGGCACCTGATTTAGCTTCGAGTACGAAGATTGCGAGTGATTTGTCACAATTTGGTGGTGTGAATAGTAAACTGATGAAACGCTTTAGCAATATTTCAAAACAACGCGTGTTAGATTTGAATGAGTATTTAGGTAAGGTTAATCCTTAAATTAATATATGATTAAGATATATAATATTACCTAATTTTAGTAATAGACTCATGCCATTTTGTGTTTACGGATTGTTTCGCTAAATTTATAGAACGCCCCACTTCATTTTCATACCATCCTTGATGGTGTTGTATAGGTTCTACCTCGTAACCCCAAATAACACCATCAGCATCCTGGGCTATCCAGTTAACCCAGTCAGGAATAGTTAATGAATCAAGATCCATCTTGCATTAAATAATCGAGCTCATCTTCCATGTGCATCATGGTTAATTCAGTAAAACTACCAATCCATTTACCATCAATAAATATTTGTGGCACACTGCGTGCGTTATCTGTTTTTTCACTCATTTCTTTATAGGCATTTCGATCAAGATCGATTCGGGCTTCTTCAAATGGAATGCACCATTTGTTTAATAATGTTTTGGTTTTGTCGCAAATAGGACAAGTACCTGTGCTATAAATTTTTACTTGTTTTTTTGTCATGGCCATACTCATTCATAAAACGGTAATATATTAATGGTATACTAATTTATTACGCAGCAGAAAGAAAAGAAAATTTACGATATGTTAAAAGCATTTTTATAACCGATTGTATTAGGATGAGAGCACTATTACTTTGTTACAACTAAGTAAGTACTCACCCTTGAGAAGTTATAGAATATTTTATTTATGTTTTCGTTCGAAGGGTTTATTATTCTACTGTAGCGTTTGACTTAAATAAATTACGTGAGATACATGGAAGTCTTAACAAATTTTATATGGCGTAAATACACCAACCCCTGGAGTATCTGGGTTCGGTTTTTTATCTTACCAATGCTGATAATATCCATGTGGAGCCGAATCTGGTTCGGGCAATGGTCGTTATTATTATTGCTATTCACGTTAGCCTGGATTTGGTTTAACCCTCGGCTTACTTCAACTAAAAAAACGAAAAATATTTGGGCGATGCAGGCAGTTCTTGGTGAGCGGTTATGGCTAAATCGTCATAGTAACTTAATCCCGGAGCATCATTTTTTTGTCATTACAGCGTTGCAAATTATAGTCATTATTAGTTTCCTGGTTTGTTTAGCTGGTATTATAATTCTAAGTCCATGGATAACATTTTTTGGCTTGTCGATGACCTACGTTGGTATGTGTTGGTTTTTAGATAGAATGGTATGGCTGTATAATGATGATAAGGCACAAAAAGAGAAGGTTAAAATTAAACTGTTACGTCAACAAAGAAAGAGAAAATTATTACGCAATCAAATTCATTTAGAAAAACTTAAAAAAAGCGCATAGTTGTTGTCAAACAATTAATTAAATTTTAATTTAAGTGTGATAGGTTATTCAATAATAAAAAAGATACTGGCACATTATGGTAAATAAGATAAAAAATAAAACGCTGAAAATTGTAAAATGGAAAGCAAAATCAAATGTAACAGATTCTGAAATTACCTATGCCGTTAATAATATGGTAAAAGATCTTAAGCAACAAAAAGGTTTTGTCAGTCATACTCTATACAAAACTGAATACGATGAGTGGGTTGATATTAATTATTGGGATTCTGTAGAAGACGCAAATGATTCAAGCGGCAAAATGCTGGAAAAAAAATCATTTGTTTCCTTAATTGATTTAATTGAAGTGGCATCCGTTAATGTTGATATTATGGATGCGAAAGCCTAAATTAAATCAATATGGTGTAATACTTCTTCTAGTTCACCAACCACCTGTTGCAACAATTTTTCATCTTTGCTTGTCTTATATTCGGATAATAAAATATAGGTAGTAGCGGGGTGAATAACAGTATCGATAATGTTACCCGTTTTACTTTGCTCGAATAATAAAGAATCCGGAATACCTTTTGCTTTTAAAAACGCTTTTCCATGCCATTGAATTTCTATTTGCATGAGCGACATAGCTTTCATATGGTCAACTTCAGCAACTACGAATCGCATCATTTTTGCCGCTTTAGGATTAGTAGCACCATAATTGCGAGTCGCCTTTTTACCGATATTAATCAGTTGAGTTTGCATTTTGATTAATTGGTCGATATTGTCAATGTGGCCACTTTTTGCCTGTTTAATTGTTTCACGTGCAATTTTTTTAAATTCAACAAAGTCAGCTGCATAGCCTATTGAATGAAAAAAAAATGATAGTGTGAAAAGCAGAGCGAGTGTTATTATTGATTTCATTACTTAAAATTCTCCTGATTTTATAAAATTAATTTCAATAACTTCAATAAGAATGTTTTGTATAAATCTATTTTTTAACAATAGTCGCATACTAATCAACCGTACTTCAATAAAATTTTCAGTAATCATTATATTTTTATGGTATCTGTTATTTTCTGCTTAATTTTTTAAAAACCTCACTTTTTAAAAATAGGTTTAACAGGAATGAAGCTAGTTTTATTCATGCTGATAAAATTTGTTCAAATAGGAGTGTTTAAAGTCCGCATTCTACGTATAATCTCCACTGATATTTGATTATTTTTTATACGTAGTTACTGACATGAATCGGTTTTTTGAATTTATACGGTTATTATCCATTGCCCGGGTGCTAAGTAAGCACCGGCTTGATGAAGTGCTGTTAGCCAGTCACTTGTTTCGGCCGTTGCGTTGGTTTCGGGTACTTGCACCCTGGACATGGCTACGTTCACCTAACGACAATCACGGTCGCAGTATTCGATTATCACTTGAAGAGCTGGGGCCGATATTCGTCAAATTTGGTCAAATTCTGTCCACGCGGCGTGATCTACTACCCGATGATATAGCCAATGAGCTAGCTAAACTTCAGGACCAGGTTCCAGCCTTTGACAGTAATTTGGCTAAGGCTATTATTGAAAAAGCCTACGGTCGTCCTGTTACTGAAATATTTGCTGAATTCGAAATGACACCGCTAGCAAGTGCTTCGGTTGCGCAGGTGCATTGCGCCAAATTGCATACCGGGGAAGACGTTATTGTTAAAGTGTTACGTCCCGATATAGCCCCGGTAATCAAACGCGATATTCGTTTAATGTATTCCATTGCGCGAAAAGTTGAGCGTTATTGGTCTGAAGGTAAGCGACTTCACCCCATTGCGGTAGTACGTGAATTTGAGAAAACTATCTTAGATGAGCTGGATTTTATGCGTGAAGCAGCGAATGCCAGTCAATTAAGAAGTAACTTTGATAAATCTGATATCTTGTATGTACCGGAGGTCTATTGGGATTATTCGCGCAGTAATGTATTGGTAATGGAGCGCATATATGGTATTCCGGTTAATGATTTAAATCAGTTAAAAAAACACAATATTGATTTAAAGCGACTATCAGAACACGGAGTTGAAATATTTTTTACCCAGGTTTTTCGGGATAGTTTTTTTCATGCCGATATGCATCCCGGCAATATATTTGTATCCGATACCGGGCAATACATGGCTGTTGATTTTGGCATCATGGGCACATTGAGTTCAGAAGACCAACGTTATCTTGCTGAAAATTTTCTGGCTTTTTTTAAACGGGATTACCATCGTGTTGCCGAACTACACGTCCATTCAGGTTGGGTAGGAAAAGATACTCGTATTGATGAGTTTGAAGCTGCAATTCGAACAGTGTGTGAACCGATATTTGATAAACCTTTAAAAGAAATTTCATTTGGTCAACTACTTATAAGATTATTTTTTGTAGCACAACGCTTTAATATGGAAGTTCAGCCGCAGTTGGTTTTATTACAAAAAACCTTATTAAACATCGAAGGTTTAGGACGACAGTTATACCCTGATTTAGACTTATGGAAAACGGCAAAACCATTTTTAGAAAAATGGGTTGCAAGCCAGTTTGGACCTAAAGCATTTTTAAAACACCTGCGTACCAACGCGCCACTATGGGTTGAGCAGCTCCCTAAAATGCCAACGTTATTTTTTGAGGCGCTGGAGAAAATTAATAGCGGTGAAATTGAATATAAAATTAATGCAGACCAAATAGCTGACATTAAACACCAAATAAAGAAATCCAATCAAAAAACCGTGCGCGCCGTATTTGGTAGTGGCTTTATCATTACAGCTGCATTGTTAATCGATATTACGACATCCGTAATTTCATTCTTACCACACTTTCCACTGCTTTCTGCAGCATCGGCATTAATAGGATTTGTTTTATTAATTTCAACACGAAGCAATCATGCAGAATAAATAGTTCTGGGATAATTTAAAATACTAACATTGGGTTTATTTAATTCTCGAAGCGCATCCTTTGCAATCCATTGTGCAGAGGGATGATCGATTTTTAGAATTTTATTGGCAACCGTAATTGCCTGTGCTTGTAAATCCGGGTTGCGTTTACCAACCTGACGTAATGCCCAGTTAATGGCTTTACGGACATACACTCGTTCATCTTTTGCTTCTCGAATCATAACAGGAAAAAATTTTTTAAAAATTGAATTTGGGGCATTTTTATGATTAAAACCATAACAGGCCATGATGACGAAGCCTGCACGTTTGGTGAATTCGTGCTTTCGCGTTGTCCAGTCATCGGCTAGTGCCAAGGCGTGTTTATTTTTTGCAAATAAACCCATACAGAACGAATCACAAATTTCCCAGTTTTCAAAGTTTCGCACCCACTGATTCATTTTGGTTTTTGTGAGTGCATTGGGAGCATGAATTTTACTGCACAATATTTTCGCCTCATAAATTCCAGAATCAAAACATAATTCAGCCAATGTTGAATCGATGCCAATTTCCCTGGCGAGTAATTTAATGTCTTTTTGATAAACGCCAATTGCGTTATTAGCAACAATGCCAAAGCGTTGTTCCTTATTGCTAATAATCGCCGGGTCAGCTAATTGTTGGAGTTTTTTCAGTGCCGTTTTTAAATCCATGTGTTGTTAACTAATTTTTTGGTTATCTAGTATTTCGATGATACCGATTGAGCTGGTTTGTTTGCAATGCTAAATCTGTGATCAAAGTACGCCATCAGGGTGAAGTTGTTCACAATTTGACTAATCACAGACTCAATATCGATTTGAGCGGTGGATTTTTAAGCGTACTGGTCATAATATATCGTTTAGTGGGAATATTTCCCGCAATTATTAATAACTCATTCAATAGTATTATTTGGAGTATCGCATGAAAAACTATTTAAAATTAACAGCCATTTTGGCTGTAGTGGCTGTGGCACTAGTATCAACACCGGTACAAGCAGAGGGCCACAATGGCGCTAAAATGGGCAAGGCTAATGCTCATGGTATGAATCCACGCGCAAATCCACGTGCTGCAATGGCGAGACCTGAGATGGCTGGCGCAAATTCTCGTGGTACCAATCTTAACGCGAATCCCCGTGCTGCTCTAGGTGGTTTGAATCAAAATGATCGTGCTGCAACAGCGCGTGCCCGTCATGAAGAGCGTATGGCTAAGATTATGGCTGATAGAGCTGCGCGTACAGCTGAACGTGAAGCCGCAATGGCAGCTCGAAAAGCGGAGCAAGAAGCACGACGTGCAGCAACAGCTCCGGTTGTTACTGACCCGGATTTACCGATTTAATATTTGTCAGAATTAGTCGTATCAATAATGGGAAAGATTAAAACACTATAAAACTACCATGTAAATACGATTATTTTTTATAGCTCGGGTTGGCTTCTTCCTCCCGGGCTTTTTTTATTTTTGTAAATCCAGATATTCTTGTGATACCGATTTTCTACTCATTGCCACTAAAGGTGATAGTAAAACACGTACTGTACTTTTTAAAATTTCATGATCACGAATCGTGTTCGCAATCGATGGGCTATAGCGATAATACATTTGAACAAACCACCGACCGGGTGAATTCGTTAATAAATGCTCATCTCGAAATGCCCGTAAATAACGAACATCGGATTCCATATTACTGCCATAGGCTGCTGTTGCGATAAAGCAGCCTCCACCGCCACTACTTGCTGCCGCAACAGGTGGTGGTACTGGCGCAGCCTCTACTATGGTATTTTGGGTGTTAGCATTATTAGCAATTGGAATGTCAGGGTTTACACTATCGATAAATGCTGTATTAATATTTGTACCAACTGTATTTAATGTTAAGACAATAGCGATATTAACAGGTACTGCCATTGTTAAATTACCGAGATGGCAAGTCACAATATTATTAGATTGAAAACAAGTTGTTGCATTATTTGGTGTTGCTGAAATAAATGTTGCGCCAGCAGGTATCATGTATGTCAGTACGGCTTCAGTTGCAACAGTTGCAGAATTATTACTAACTATCAGGTTATAGGTTTCATTATTTCCTGCAATTATATTAATTTCAGAATCAGTTATTGTTACTGATAAATTGGTGGTGTTGGTATTGAGGTTAGTTGTACCCCAGCCTATGTCTGTTAGTAAATAATTCGCTAAACTAATATTGTGGTCAGCGCGAGTATAGGCTGGTTCCATCATTTCAGTCGGACTAAATAAAGTACTAAAGTGAGAAACTGACGAACCTATTTCTCGTGGATTTGGTGCATACATCGTAGCGTGATTGTTCTCAAATCCTGGGTTTGCACTCAATTGAGTTAAAACTGCTGTACCAACCCAATGTAGATTGGTGGCAGTAATCACAGGAGGTACTGACATATCATAGGTTGAATCAATACTGGCAGCTATCCGTCCCGCATCATCCATAGTGGGATAATCAAG